>DATKDL010000192.1:0-6620 GCA_035512695.1 Anaerolineales bacterium
TCCGCGATTTCGCGCGGGAAACGGATTCCGAGACGGAAGCCGATCCCGGATCTGTCTGAAGAAAGAGAAAATGGGATAGCGGCGTGCGTAAAATCCTCACCACCCATTCCGGCAGCCTGCCCCGCCCCCCAGAACTCACTCGCCTGCTGACCGCCCGCTTCGAGGGAAAGCCCATCGACGAGGCCGAACTGGCTGCGCAGACCGAACAGGCTGCCCGCGCCAGCATCGGCGCCCAGATCGAGGCCGGGCTCGACGTCATCAACGACGGCGAGCAAGGCCGCGAGAGCTTCTTTTCATACGTCCAGCACCGTATGACCGGCTTCGGCGGGACCAGCGCTCGTCCGATCATGGCCGACATCCTGCGTTACCCCGGCGCGCTGGAGCGCCGGCGCCAGGCGCTGGGGACGAACGAACGGGTCGACCTGCTGCGGGCGCCCAAAGCAGTCGGAGAGATCCGCTACGCCAGCCCGGAATCGATTGAAATGGAGTGCCGCCGGCTAGCCCGGCTGCTGGCCGAGAGCTCGGGGGGCTATACCGGCGCTTTTGTCTCGGCCCCATCGCCCGGGATCATCGCCGCCGCGATGGAGAACGCCCACTATCCGGACCTGGAAAGCTACATCGACGCCCTGGCCGCCGCCCTGCAGACCGAGTACCGGGCGATCGCAGCGGCCGGGTTCACCCTCCAGATCGACGCCCCCGACCTGGCGCTTGAGCGCCACACCCTGTTCCAGGACAAACCCCTGGCGGATTTCCTCGGGTTTGTCCGGACCGTCGTCACAGCCGTCAACCGTTCGCTGGACGGGATCCCGCCGGAGCAGGTCCGTCTGCACGTCTGCTGGGGGAACTACGAGGGGCCGCACGACCTGGACGTCCCGCTGGAGGACATCTGGCCGGAGGTCTCGCGGGTGCGGGCCGGGACCGTCATGCTCTCGATGGCCAACCCGCGCCACGCTCACGAGTACCGGCTGTTCGCCGAGCCCGGTTTCCTGGGCGACAAACGCCTGGTCTGCGGCGTGATCGACACGACGACCAACTACGTCGAACACCCCGAGGTCGTAGCGGACCGGATCGAGCGGGTTGCCAATGCGGTGGGCGATCCAACCCGCATCCTGGCGGGCACCGACTGCGGTTTTGAGACGGCGGCGGGATCGAAGATGGTGGTGGCGGGGGTGGTGTGGGCGAAGTTGCGATCTCTCTCCGAGGGTGCTGTGCTCGCGACGCACCGGTTGTATGGTTGAAAAACGAGCACGGGGTGGTTCTGTGCACCACCCCGTGCTCGTTTTTTTAATTACCCGGAGACCACGGCGCCGGGGCGAAATGCTCCAACCCCGTCACCACCTCGACGATCGCGGGTCGTCCTGCGTCCAGGGCCTCCCGGACCGCCGGGCCGATCTCGTCCGGCTGCTCGACCCGAATCCCCAAACAGCCCATCTCCCCCGCGATCCGGGCGAAATTCATCGCCTCGAATTTGAACAACTCACCCGGCCGGCCCTCCCGCCCCTTGTAGACGTTGCGGATGTCCGGGATGCCCTGGGCCAGGCCGCTGTTGTTGTTGACGATGGTGACCGTGGCGATCCCGAAGCGGGCGGCGGTCTCCATTTCGGCCAGGTGGTACCAGAACCCCCCGTCGCCGGTGAAGCAGACGACCGGCCGGTCCGGGACGGCGCATTTGACCCCCAGCGCGGCCGGGAAAGCCCAGCCGAGCGAGCCGGCTGCCCGCAGATAGGTCTGGCCCGGATGGGGCAGGTCGACCAGGGTCGCCGTCCAGATGGCCGAGTAGCCCGTGTCGGCGACCAGGACGGCGTCCGCCGGCAGGACGGCGGACAGTTCGGCGCACAGCCGCTCGGGACGGATTGGGACGTCGCCGGCCCCGAGCAGCGGCCTGGCCCCTGCCCGCCAGGCGTCGACCCGCGCGGCGACCCGGTCCAACCAGGCGGGGTTACCCGGGTCCGGCGCCAGCGCGGCCGCCAGTTTTGATACCGCGCGGCGGGCATCCCCGACCACACCGACCGTCCCGGGATAGCTGCGCCCGAGCTCGGCCGGCTCGATATCGATCTGGACGACGGCGGCGCCGGGCCGGGGGATCGTCCAGTTATTGGTGACCTGGTCTCCGGCGCCGCAGCCGATGAAGATCACCAGGTCGGCTTCCGAGACGACCCGGTTGGCGCATTCGACCGAATAGGTTCCCACCACGCCGACCGCCAGCCGGTGGCCGGCCGGGAGCGTCGCCTTGCCGTCAGCGGAGGTCGCGACCGGGATGGACCGCTTCTCGGCCAGCAGCCGCACCGCTTTCTCCGCTCCCGAGATCCGGACCCCCCCGCCGGCCACGATCACCGGCCGCTCCGCCCCGGTGATCGCCTCTGCGGCGGCGGCGATCGAACCCTCGTCCGGTTCGAGGCGGAAGGCCGGGGCGTGGGTGAAGGCCGTCTCGGCGATCACCTCCAACTCCGCCTCCGCATCTTCGATGAAACGCCCGTTGTAGCCGTGCAGGTCCAGGTGGACCGGGCGCGGGGCGCCGGTCGTCGCCTCCCGGAAGGCCTGCCGCAGCTGAAAGGCCAGCTGCTCCAGGCTGGCGACCTCGACGTTGTACTTCGTGACCGGTTCGTACAGCGGGTGGTGGACGATCTCCTGGTAGGCGTGGCGGTGCTGGGCCAGGGGGAGCTTCTTCCCGGTCAGGGCGATGACGGGTGAGAAACCCAGGTAGGCGTCCTGCAGCCCGGCTGCGAGGTTGGCCGCCCCGACCGACTGCGCCATGCAGACCCCCGGCCGGCCCGAGACGCGGGCGTACCCGTCGGCCATGTAGGCGGCGGCTTTTTCGGAATGGGTCAGGATCCGTCGGATCCCGAGGGCCTCCATCTCCGCCAGGGCTTTGCGCAGGATCGAATCCATGTAGAAGACGTGGGTGACGCCGTAGGCGTGGAGGGTTTGGGCGATAAATCGCGCGCCGGTGATCTTCATGGTGGCTATTTTGGAACACTGATTACTCAGAGAGCGAGCCCTGGTTGCGGTGGGTGAGCAGCTCGATGGCGTCGGCCAGGTGCGAGTCCTGGATGTTGTAGGCTCCTTCGGCGACGCGGATCTTGTGGGCTTCGAAGAGCACCTGGGCGTGGGTGCAGCCGGTGGGCGGCTCGAACTTGTAGCTGGACAGCTCGTAGCGCTGGCCGAGCGGGTCACGAAAGTAGATCGAGTACATAAAGCCGCGGTCGATCTCGCCGGTGTTGCGGATGCCGTGCTCGTTGAGGCGCTTCTCGGTCTCGATGAAGGTCGAGCGGGAAACGGAGAAGGCGATATGGTGCAGGTTGCCGATCCCTTCCGGGTTTGGGGAGCTGTCGGCGGTCCGCGATTCGTTTGTAAAGACGGTGACCAGGCGGCCGTCGCCGGGGTCGAAGTACAGGTGGCTGTCGTTTGGGCTGTCCAGGTTGGGTTGCTCGAAGATGAACGGCATCCCGAGCACGCCCTCCCAGAAATCGATCGAGACCTGCCGGGAAGCGCCGACGAGGGTGATGTGGTGGACGCCCTGGGTTTGGATTTTTTTCATTTTTCTTCATTCCTCCGTTACTGTGTAAGCAAGTGTGGAAAATTGGATATCCGGGCGGGGCTTTGTCCCGCCCGGATATCCAATTTTCCAATTTTAAAATGCGGCGCGGTACACCGCGCCCACCTCTAGCTCCGTGATCTCGACCGGATTGGCCTGCACGGCCTTGCTGGACATGGCGGCCCGGACGAACCCGGGCAGGTCCGCCTCTGCCACGCCCGCTTCGCGCAGGCGCTGGGGCAGGCCAAGCGCTCCGATCAGATCATACACCGCCCGGCAGGCGGCCTCGGCCAGTTCAGCCTCGTCGCCGCCTGAACGGCCCAACGCCCGGGCGACCTCGGCCAGCTCGCGGGCCACGCCGCGGGCGTTGAAGCGCATGGCGTGCGGCAGGATGATCGCATTGGCGATCCCGTGCGGCACGCCGGCCGTCCCGCCCAGGACGTGGCAGAGCCCGTGGTGCAGCCCGATCGCGGCCGTGGCGATCGCAGTCCCTCCGAGGTAGGCGCCCTCGAGCAGGCCTGTCCGGGCGGCCATGTCTTCCCCGTGGGCGACGGCGCGCGGCAGGTTTCCGTAAATCAGCCGGATCCCGGCCAGGGCGGCGGCCGTGGCGACCGGGTTGCGCGTCGTCGAATAGACGGCCTCGATGCAGTGCGCCAGGGCGTTGATCCCGGAGGAGGCCGTCAGGCCCGGCGGCAGCTCGAGGGTCAGCTCGGGATCGTAGACCACCAGGCGCGGGACGATCCTGGGATCGCGGACCGTGACCTTGCGCGACGCCCCATCGACGGTGCGGGTGACGCCATAGATCGGGGTCATCTCCGAGCCGGCGTATGTCGTCGGGACGGCGATGACGGGGACCAGCGGCGCCTCGTCCGGCCGGGGGGCGTGGGCGGGACGGCCGAACCGCCGCTCCTCGAGTCCCCGGCTGACGGCCTTGGCCAGCCCGATCGGACTGCCGCCGCCGAGCCCGATCACGGCGTCGACGCCGCGCTCGAACGCCAGCGCCGTCGCTTCGGCGACCTGGGTTTCCGGGACGTGCGGCTGCGCCTCGGCGTACACGGCGGCCAGCCGGCCCCCGACAATCCCCGCAACCCGGGCGGCGAAACCCGGCGCCCGGAAGCGCGGGATCGTGCACAGCAGGACGCGGCTCCAGCCGTAGCGGGCGATTTCGGCCCCCAGGCCGTCCAACGCGCCGGCCCCGAAGACGACCTGCCGGGCGGCATCGGAATAGGTAAAGAGGGTCATTGCAGCCATCCGAAGGCGAAAGGACCGATCACATTTTCGCCGGGTTTCAGCAGGATCCGCCGCGCGGCCGCGATCGTCTCCGGCGGGGCATCCGGGGCGGGGCGCAGGGTGACGGCGGTCAGCCGCACGAGGCGGCGGTAGGTCAGATCGAGCACGTGCCGGAAACCGGCGTTCGCGATGCCGCGGGTGGATGGCGCATTCAGCCGGGAGGCCCCGATCCAGACCCTTGGAACCGCTTCGGCGTGCAGCCGGCGGATGACCCGGTTCAACAGCGCACTGTAGAGGCCGAGCCGGCGCCGGTCCGGGACCGTCCCGCAGTCCCAGACGTAGGCCTCCCCGGGCGGGATCGCCAACCGGCGCTCCAGTTCACCAGTCTCCTCCGGCCCAGTGGTGACCCATCCGAAGGAGACGATCCGCCCGCCCTGCTCGAAACCGAAACAGCGCAGGCTGCGGCCGAACCGGTCCCGGATTGACTGGAGGTCGGATCGCCGCATGGCGGCGTCCAATCTGGCCAGGTCGTTCATCCCGAGCTCGAGAAAACCGGCGTCTACCCGAGTCGTATAAAGCGGGGGCGGGGCGGCGGTCGCTTCGAAGACCCAGAAAGAGCCGTGTTCCACGGCGACCGGGTTGCGAGGCGGTTTCAAGGGCAGCCTACCGGCAATGAAAACCGACCAGAAACGAACCGCCGGATGTGCCACATCGGTTCAGCGGTCCGTTGATCTCCCGCTAGATGCTGAAGAATACGCTGCGGGCTTTCTCGATCACTGCGGGGTCGCCGGAGGTTTCCCCGCCGGGGAAGCGCTGGTAGGTGGTCAGGACCATGTCCGACGGGCTGTTGAAATGGAAGACGGCCTGCGCATCGCTCAAATCTTCGACGGATTCGTAGGAGAACTGCCCGTCTTTGACTTTCGCCAGCCACTTGCCGCCCCATTCCCCGTCGACCTCAACGCCGTAGGTGATATCGACGCCTTCGGCCGCATCCTGGTCGACCGAGTACTGGTTGACGATGAACATATAGGGCACCAGCACACCGGCGGAGCGCTCGTCGAGCATGGCGTCCTTATCCCCGAGGCCCCAGTGCATGTCCCAGGAGTGGACGCCGTAGTCCATAATCTGGAAGGCCGGGTAGCAGAAAGCGGGGACCGGGCCGGAGAAGACGTGGGCGACCATGAAGTTGTTCCAGGCATCCTCGTCGAGGGCCTCGAAGCGGCGCATCAGTTCGTCGGAGGCGTTCTTGAGGCGGGCGATGGCGTCCTCCCGGGAGAGCTCGCGGAACGCCAGCGCGCCTTTGTTCAGTTCGGTGGACATGACGACCCAGCCGAGCGCCTCCGGGGCTTCCTCGCCCTTGTCGGCGATGTCCCAGCGGCTCAAATAGGCTTCGGTGACGTCGATCATGTGGCCGACCAGATCCCGGACCTGCCAGCCCTCGCAGCGGGTGTCGACGTGCCAGTTGTCCGGGTCGTCGATGACCTCGTAGAACCTGGCCCGCTCCTTGCGGACGACGTCGAGGACGAGGTCTTTACTGCTGTATGCCATTGGGTTGACTGCCATGGGTTGCCTCCTTATGAGTGGGGTGTGGATTGGATTAGTTGTAGTCGCTACTATAACGCAAAAATCCTCAGAATCAATCCGTGCTCAGAGGGTGTCGGTCTGCCGCCGGGTCTGAGGACCTGGAGTCGCCCTGGATCTCCAACCCACGCATCCGGCGCCAGAGAGTGGCGGCCGTGGGGAGCAAACCCCGCCGCATCCATAGGAAGATGGCGATGATGAGAAAGCCGTAGGCGACGTGCCGCAGCTGCCCGATATCGATCAGGACCTCATCCACGATCGTGAACGTGACCGC
>DATKDL010000193.1:0-2563 GCA_035512695.1 Anaerolineales bacterium
CCCTTTGCATTTCACCCGGAACGGGGCTATATTTAGGAACCCAACCCCGCTCACCTGAGGAGGCTCCAATGGATATCGTTATGATTGTTCTTCGAATGCTGCATGTACTCTCCGGCGTTTTCTGGGCCGGGGCGACGTTTGTGATGGCGTCCCATGTCACGCCGTCCGTGAAGGCCGCCGGCCCGGAAGGTGTGAAATTTATGCAGCAGCTCGCCGGGAAATCGAGCCTGTCCACCTGGCTCGCCGTCACCGGTACGCTGACGGTGCTCTCCGGAATCGTCATGTACCTTTACAACGATTGGCTGGCCTCGGCCCGCACCCCACCCGGACTCGTCCTGGGGATCGGCGCCGGGCTGGGGATCCTGGCCTATCTGCACGGCCTGTTCGCCCAGCGCAAGGCGATCCTGAAGCTGCAGTCATTGGGAAAGGAGATCGCGGCGGGCGGCGGCCCACCATCACCCGAACAGACCGCCCGCCTCGGGATACTGTCCGGCAAGATCGAACGCAACGGCGTGATCCTGGCCTACACGCTCGCCGCGTCGGTGGTGTTGATGGGGACCTTCCAGTATTTTTAAACACAATGAAACGATCCTCCACATTCCAGGCCGTCACCGTCCTCACCACCCTCATCACCCTGACCGTCAACGCCCTTGCCAACGCCCTTCCCCTCAACGGTCAGACGACCGGCGAGATTTCGGACCGCTTCAGCGCCTACTTCGTCCCCGCCGGGTACGTCTTTTCGATCTGGGGGCTGATCTACGTCGGGCTGATCGCCTACACGATCTACCAGGCCCTCCCCGCGCAGCGGGACGACCCGACCTTGCGCCGGATCGCCCCGGCTTACTGGCTGGCGAGCCTGGCCAACTCGATCTGGATCTTCCTTTGGCACTACGAGCACTTTGCTTGGACCCTGGTCGCCATGGTCACGCTGCTGCTGGCGCTGATCGCCATCTACCGGATGGCTGTGCGGGAAACGGGGGCCGGCCGCTGGTTCGTCCGGCTGCCTTTCAGCATCTACCTGGGCTGGATCTCGGTCGCCACGATCGCCAACTTCGCCCAGGTGCTGAGCGGTTGGGGTTGGGGCGCGTCGAACACGGTCGCGGTGGCCTGGACGGTGATCATGATCGCCGTCGCCGTCTTGCTCGGCCTGCTGATGCGCCACCGCGAGAACGACCTGGCATACGGCCTGGTGTTGATCTGGGCCCTGGTCGGGATCGCGGTGGAACAGGCGGACGTGCTCCCGGTCTCGTATGCGGCCTGGGGTGCGGTCGCTGTCCTGGCTGTCGGGTCGGTCTTGATCCCGTTATCCCGCGGAAAGCCGGCCGCACCGGCCGGGTAACGTCCCCTGCTCCGGCCGGGGGCGCGGTTACTGGAACAGGTTCCGGCTACCGTTCGCGCCGGAACGAGAAAATACCCGCCAGGGACCTGCCCACCGGAAACGGGACGTCATAGCCCGTCTCATCGGAAGCTTCCAGCCGTAGAAAGGGAAACCAGCCCAGGATCTCCTCCCGCCGGACGCGCCGGGGGCCGGCCGGCCGCCAGTCCAGCGCGTGCCGTTTCAGGAAATGGACCAGGAGGTAATCCCCGCCCGGCACCAGCCACCGCTTGATCCGCTCGCAGTACGCGGGCACCTTCGCAGGCGGGATATGGTGCAGGCAGCCGGAGTCGAGGATCAGATCGAACGCGTCCGGCGGATCGAAATCGAGGATGTCCAGCGCATGCATTTCGATCTCCACACCGGCCTCCCCGGCACGCGCCCGCGCCAGCTCGAGCGCACCGGGCACAAAGTCCACGGCCGTGACCGAGAAGCCCTGCCCCGCCAGGTAGACGGCGTTGACCCCCTCCCCACAGCCGATGTCCAGCGCCCGTCCGGCGCCGCGCGCCGCTGCGGCGGACCGCAGGAGCACAGGGGGCTCTTCCCGGTGCCAGGGCAGCGCTGCCGGCGTCTGTGCCCGGCGGTAAAGGGTTGTGAAGACTCTTTGCCGGAAGTTCAAACTGCCCCACGCCCCCGCGGTCCGGCGACCAGCAAGGCACAGACCGCGACCAGCGCGACCGGCAGGACCAGCACGGCCAGGGTCAGCAGACCGAAATCCGTCAAATACCGGAGTACGATGAGCAGGCTCGAGCTCTGGTCCGGGAACAGGACCAGGAAGGCGTAAGCCGCCGGCAGGGTGGAGACGGCCGCCAGCAGGATGGCGCCGCGCCGCTCAGCGGGGGAGAGCGGGCTGCCCGCCCGGAGCCGGCGCAGCCTCCGCACCGCCCATACCAGCCCAACCGCCAGCAGCAGGACGATCACGGCGCCGATCCAGCGGGCGTAGCGAACCACGAACTCCTCCGCCGGCGGAAAATACTGCGGCTCCGCCCCGAGCGCCACCAGCGCCACGTCCCAGCCGAAGAACCGGTAAGCTGACGTGACGGTCGAATCGTTGGTGTTCATCAGCAGGATCGACCCGTACTCGATCTCCGGGATCAGGAAAGCCATGGCCTTGTAGCCCAGCCCATCCCCTTCGTGGAACAGGATCGTCATCCCGGCGTATTCTTCCCGGCCCGTCCCTGCCAGAAA
>DATKDL010000194.1:0-4440 GCA_035512695.1 Anaerolineales bacterium
TACCAGGCGCTGAAGCGCGCCGGCGTTTACCGGCTGATGCAGCCGCCGGGGCCGATCTTTCCGTCTCCGGCGGTCGTCCGTCCGGAGATCGTCCCGCCACGGACGGTGTTGGAGGCAGACGACCCGGTCCGCGCCCGCGTCCGCACGCTCCTGGACGGCCGGACGACGATTTTTGGGGCGGTTGTGGCGCCGCTGGATTTTACGGCCTCCGCGCCGCTGAGTCATTGGACGGCCTACGACCGCGGGCTTCCGGACGGCCGGGATATCCGGTTCGCCTGGGAGCCGGCCCGTTTTGGATGGGCCGGCGACCTGGTCAGGGTCTTCACCGCGAACCGCGACGCCCGGCTGCCGGCGTTCCTGGCGGGAAAATGGGCGGAGTTTATCCGGGACAACCCGCCTTACCGCGGCCCGCATTGGGCCAGCGGGCAGGAGGTCGCCCTGCGGCTGATCCACCTGGTCTTTGCGGACGCCGCGCTGGGGGGGGCGATCCCGGGCATGGCGCAGGTCATCGCCGTCCACGCAGCTCGCATTCCTCCGACGCTGCTGTACGCCCGCGCCCAGGATAACAACCACCTGCTCTCCGAAGCGGCCGGGCTTTTCACGGCGGCGGTCGCCCTGCCGGACCATCCCCGTGCCGCCGGCTGGCGCCGGCTCGGCTGGCGGACATTCAACCGGGCGGTCCTGGCCCAGTTCACCCCCGCCGGTGAGTACACCCAGCATTCGGCCAACTACCACCGGCTGGCCCTGCAGCTGGCCGCCTGGACGGACTTCACCGCCCGGGGTGCCGGCCTGGCTTTCCCGCAGGAGACGGCGGACCGGCTCGCCGCCGCGACCCGCTGGCTGCTCGCCCTCTGCGATCCGGACACCGGCCGTGTCCCGAACCTCGGCCCAAACGACGGCGCCCAACTCCTTCCGCTGACCTCCCTGCCGCATGAGGATTTCCGCCCGCTGCTGCAGGCGGCCGGCCGCCGGTTCCTGGGGAGTGCCGCGTTCGAACCGGGTCCGTGGGATGAGACCGGCGACTGGCTCGGCGCCGGGTCACCGCTGCGGGAAATGGCCGCGCCGGACGCCCCCCAGGCCGGGATGCTCCGGCTCGACCACCCGGCGCTCCCGTCGCGGGCATTTCTGCGGGCGGCCGCCTTCGAAGGACGACCGGGGCATGCCGACCAGCTGCACGTCGATCTGTGGTTCGGCAGTCTGAACGTCGCCCTGGACCCGGGCACGTATTCCTACAACGCCGCTCCCCCCTGGGACAACGCGCTTCAGTCGGCGCACCACCACAATACCATCACCATCGACGGGTTGGACCAGATGACCCGCGCCGGCCGGTTCCGCTATGTCGATCGGGCCCAGGCGGTGGTGTTGGAAACCGGCCCCGCCCGCGCCGCAGCCGAGCACGACGGCTACCGGAAGCTGGGACTCATCCATCGCCGGACGGTCGAGGCGGTCCCCGGGGGCTGGCGCGTCGCCGACCGGATCGAGGGGCGCGCAGGCAGCCGCCGGGTCCGGCTGCACTGGCTGCTTCCGGATTGGCCGTGGCAGGTGGAAGGGGCTTGCCTCATCCTCCGGGGCCCGGATGCTCTGCTGACGCTCGAAATCGCGTTCCCGGAGGGCCTGCCCCCCGAAATCGCCCTCGCTCGCGCCGGCAAAGCCCTGCTTGGCCCGCCCCCGCCTCCAACCATGGGCTGGCATTCCCCGACCTACGGTGTAAAGGAGCCGGCGCTGTCGTTTGCGATGACCATCCTGGCGGAGCCGCCTGTTTTGATAGAATCGTGGTGGAGGTTCCGGGAAAATGGCCCTTGAGCGGGGCTTTACCCCGCTCAAGGGCCATTTTCCCGAAATTTATGCATATTCTCCTCATCCATCAAGCCTTCACCACCCTCGACGAACCCGGTGGGACGCGGCATTATGAGCTGGCGCGCGGGCTGGCGGCGGCGGGGCACCGGGTGACGGTCATCGCCAGCCCGGTCAGCTATCTGACCGGGAAGACCGGGTCCAGGGAGCCCGTTTCGAAGGAAGGGGTCGCCATCCTGCGCGCTGGGGCGTATTCCGCCTTGCACAGGTCCTTTGCGCACCGCGTGATCGCCTTTTTCGGTTTTATGGTCTCCTCCTTCTGGCTCGGTCTGCGAGTCCGGGAGGTGGACCTGGTGTGGGGGACCTCGCCGCCGATCTTTCAGGGGCTCACGGCGCTCGTTCTGGCGCAGCTCAAGCGGGTCCCGTTCTTGTTCGAGGTGCGGGACCTTTGGCCGGCATTTGCCGTGGCGGTTGGGGTGCTGCGCTCGCGGACGCTGATCCGGATGACGGAATGGCTCGAAGGCCTGCTCTATCGCCGGGCGGACCGGGTGATGGTCAACTCGCCCGGTTTTGTCGAGCATGTCCGTGCGCGCGGTGCGCGGTCGGTCTCCCTCGTCCCGAACGGCGCCGATCCGGCCATGTTCGATCCGGATATCGACGGGTCTCGGTTCCGGGCGGAGCACGGCCTGGACGGGCGTTTCGTCGCCCTATACGCCGGGGCGCACGGGCTATCGAACGACCTGGACGTCGTCCTGGAGGCGGCGGCCCTGCTGGCGGACCGCCCCGGCCTGGAGATCGTCCTGCTCGGGGACGGGAAGGAAAAGGGCCGGCTGATGGGTCGGGCGGAAGCGATGGGGCTGAAGAACCTGCGGTTTTTGCCGCCGGTGCCCAAGCTCGGGATGCGGGAGGCCCTGGCAGCGGCGGATGCCTGTATCGCGATCCTTAAGCCGGTCGAAGCGTACCGGACGGTGTATCCTAACAAGGTCTTCGATTACCTGGCCGCGGGCCGGCCGGTCGTGTTGGCGATCGAGGGCGTTATCCGGGAGGTCGTCGAAGCGGCCGGGGCGGGGATCCCGGTCCCGCCGGGAGATCCAGGTGCGCTGGCAGGGGCGCTGCGCGAGCTGGCTGCAGATCCGGAGCGGAGCCGCTGGATGGGCCGGGCCGGCCGGGCGTATGTCGAAGTCCATTTTGACCGGGCACGGCTGGTGGAAGAGCTGGTCCGGATCGTTGAGGAGTTTAAATGAGATATTTGACGATCAACCAGAATCCGCAGGTCCAGCCGGGGGAAGTGGTGCTGTTCAAATTCGATCCGGAGAGCGGCGAAGTCGCGGGGGTGGACGGATGACTGTCGAAATCGGTCTGACGCTGGGGATCCTGGGGATCGCCGTCTATCTTTTTATCTCCGAAAAGCTTCGGATGGACGCCGTGGCGCTTTTGGTCCTCGTCTCGCTGGCGCTGCTGGGGCTGGTCACACCCGCGGAAGCGCTTTCGGGCTTCAGCAACCCGGCGGTGGTCACGGTCTGGGCCGTCTTCATTTTGAGCGGAGCGCTCTCGCGGACCGGGGTGGCCAACGTGGTCGGGAAGCAGATCATCCGTTTTGCCGGGTCGAACGAACTGCGCCTGATCGCCATGATCATGGTGACGACGGCCGTGCTGTCGGCATTCATGAACAACGTGGGGATCACAGCCCTGTTCCTGCCGGTCGTCGTCAGCATCTCGCGCCGGACGGGACTGCATCCCTCCCGGCTGCTGCTGCCGCTGGCGGTCAGCTCGATGCTGGGCGGGATGATGACCCTGATCGGGACCGCGCCGAACATCCTGGCCAGCAACGCCCTGCGGGACGCCGGGTTCCAGCCGCTGCGGCTGTTCGATTTCCTGCCGGTCGGCGGAGCCGTCACCCTGGCCGGGATCCTGTTCATGCTTGTGATCGGGCGGCGGCTGCTCCCCCGGTCCGGTCCCGGTGAGGAAGGGGATGATCGGTCCCCGGCGCAGATCGATAAAGCCTATTTGATGAGCGAGCGGGTTTCTCACATCCGCATCCCGGCCGATTCGCCGCTATCGGGGCGGACATTGTCCGATACCCGGCTGAGCGCCGCCCTGGGCCTGACCGTTCTCGATGTCCACCGGGCAGGGGACCGGCACATCATCCCGAGCCCCGGCACCCAGCTCAAAGAAGGCGACCTGCTGACCGTCTCCGGCCGGCTCGACACGCTGGAAGAGGTGCGCGGCCGCCAGTACCTGACGATCGAGAGCGAGGGCTTTTCGACCGCAGACCTGGTCAACGAGACGATCTCCCTGGTCGGGTTGGGGGTGCCGCCGGGCTCGGCCGTGATCGATAAGACCCTCAGACAGCTCGATTTCCGCCGGGCTTTTGGCGTCATCGTCCTGGCTTTGCTGCGGGAGGGGCGCACGTTCCGGACCGGGTTCGACCAGATCTCGCTCAACGAAGGCGATATCCTGCTCGCCCAGGGAACGGTCGAAAATTGCAATGCGATCCGCGGTCATAAGGAGTTCGAACTGGTCGAGGCGCAGGATCTCCCCGATTTCAAGCTGGAGGAACGGCTGCTCAAGGTCCGCATCCCGGCGGATTCGCCCCTGGTCGGCAAATCGCTGGCCGAGAGCCACCTGGCGGAGATGGCCGGGCTG
>DATKDL010000195.1:0-17731 GCA_035512695.1 Anaerolineales bacterium
CCGGCCAGCCGCCGCCGCCGCTCGGCGGGGTTGATGTTCGGGATGTAGACTGCGTCGGTAAATTCCTTCATGCGGTCAATCGTAACCGATCCGCCGTGTGTATAATAGCGGTCAGACCATGATCCACCCGCTCGTTCGCCAGCTGCATTTCACCCGGAGCGAATTCATCCGCGGCCTGGAAGGCGTCACGGACGAAGAAGCCCGCCGGCGCTTCGCCCCGATGAATTGCCTCAGCTGGAACCTCGGCCACCTGACCTGGCAGGAGCAGCGCTACTGCGTCACCTTCGCCCAGGGTCTGACGCCCCGGCCGGACCTGAACGAGCAGTTCGCTTACGGGGCTCCGGCGAGCACTCCTGTGCTGGCGGACATGCGGGCGGCCTGGGAGGAGGTAACGGAGGCTGCCGGCGCCTGGCTCGAAGCGTTGACGACGGCCGACCTGCTCCGGAACTACACCACTCCGAACGGGTCCTGGTCGACGAGTTTCGGGAACCTGCTCCAGCGGCTGATCTACCACTACTGGTATCACACCGGGGAGAACCTGGCGATCCGCCAGCTGCTCGGCCACACCGGGCTGCCGGAGTTCGTCGGGAATATCGACGGCGAGGCTTCGTATTCGCCGGACGGGTGATCTCCAATCAAGTGGTCTTCCATACGGGTGCAAAGAAAAAAGCCGAACCGATCCGGATGGCCGTTGACGACCCCGACGGCCTGCTGAGGTGGGTTGCGCCGGATCGCTGCATGGCCACATTTACCGGCATGCCGGATGTCCGGGAGAGGGGGCCGGCGCTGTCGGGTATCGTGCCGGATCGAGGTGCCCAACTATGCCGGAGGTAGGAACATGTACGGCCTGATCGGGAAAATGATCGCAGCCGCCGGGAAGCGCGACGAGCTGATCGCGATCCTGCTCGACGGCGTCTCGGGGATGCCGGGCTGCCTGAACTACGTCGTCGCGCGGGACAGCGCCGACCCGGATGGGATCTGGATCACCGAGGTCTGGGAAAGCCGGGAGGCGCACCAGGCATCCCTGTCGCTCCCATCCGTCCAGGCGGCCATCTCGAAGGGCCGCCCACTGATCGCCGGGTTCGGCGAACGGTTCGAGACAGAGCCCGCCGGCGGCCAGGGGCTCTGAGGACGACCGCCCGGGCGATCACATCGTACATAATCGAGAGGACAGAATGGCAGAAAGCACGGCCAAACCCAAAGACATCGACGAATATATCGCCGGTTTCCTCCCGGAGGTCCAGGAGCGGCTGCAAAAAATCAGGGAGACGATTCGGTCAGCCGCGCCGGAATCGGAAGAGACGATCAAGTATGGGATGCCCACCTACGTGCTGGAAGGGAACCTGATCTATTTCGCCGTTTACAAGAAACACATCGGTGTTTACCCGGTCCCTGAGGGAGATGCGGCCTTCCAGGCGGACCTCGAGCCTTACCGCTCCATGAAGAGCACGGCCCGGTTCCCGCACGACCGGCCGGTCCCTTATGAGCTGATCGGCCGGTTCGTGGAGTTCAGGATCGATGAGCACCTGGCGCGAGCAGCGGCAAAGGGAAAATCGGGCTGACCGTTCCTGCGGACCCTCCGATGTCGCTGCCGGCAGCCCAGCCCGACGTTTTCACCCGTGAAGGGCCAATCCTCGTTGAGGTTCGCGGTCTTGCGAAATCCTATCCGACCCCCTCCGGCGATTTCTTCGCCCTGAAGGATATTGACGTGCAGATAGGCCGGGGGGAATTCGTGGCCGTGATCGGAAAATCCGGGTCCGGCAAAACGACCTTCATCAACATGCTGGCCGGGATCGACCGGCCGACCCGGGGGGAGATCCACGTCAACGGAGCCGCCCTGCACACCCTGACGGAATCCGGACTGGCCGCCTGGCGGGGGGTGAACCTCGGCATCGTCTTCCAGTTTTTCCAGCTGCTCCCGACTCTGACGGTGATCGAAAACATCATCCTGCCGATGGAGCTCAATCGGCGCTATTCTAAAAACGAGCGTCGTGCCAAGGCGCTGGAACTGCTGGACCTGGTCGAAATGGCTTCCCAGGCCGACAAGCTGCCGTCCGAGGTCTCCGGTGGACAACAGCAGCGGGCCGCCATCGCCCGAGCGCTGGCCAACGACCCGCCGTTGATCATCGCCGACGAGCCCACCGGGAACCTGGATTCCAGGACGGCCGAGAAGATTATCCGCCTTTTCGAACGGCTGGTCGCCGGCGGCAAAACGATCCTGATGGTCACCCACGACAACGACCTGGCCCGGCGGGTCGACCGCACGATCCTGATCGCCGACGGGGAGGTCGTGAACGAGTACCTCGTGCGAGCGCTCTCCACCCTCGACGCAGATAAACTCCTCAACCTCAAGATGAATTTCAAACCAAAAGAATACGCTCCCGGGACGACGATCGTTCGTCAGGGTGAGCTGAGCGGCACTTTTTATATCGTCACCGAAGGGCAGCTGAACGTTTACATCGACCAGCCCGGCGGAGAGCGGCTGCTCGTTAACCGGCTGAAACCGGGCAGCTATTTCGGAGAAATGGCTGTCCTCCGGCGGGATGTGCGCAGCGCCACGGTCCAGGTGGACGCCGGTTCGAAGGCCTCCCTGATCGAGCTCGACGCCGGGAACTTCACCCGCGTGGTCAGGGACTCGCCGGAACTGCTCGGCGAACTCGAAGAGACTCTCGAGAAACGCACCATCGCGATGAACCTCCAGTCCCTCGCCGAGGTGGAACCCGAGGTGTTGAATGAGATTGCACGTGACCAGGCCATCCGGGAATTCCGGCCGGGTGAGACGATCATCCGCCAGGGGCAGATCGGAAAGACCTTTTTCATCCTGATCGAGGGCGCCGTTGAAGTTTTCGTCGAACGACCGGATGGGCAGCACGTCCACCTGACCGACCTGGCACCCGGGCAGATGTTCGGCGAGCAGGCCCTGCTCGGACCCCGGCGCCGCAATGCGACGGTCCGCGCGACCGGTGACCGTCCTGCCCGGGTTGTCGAGCTTCCGGCTGAGGATCTCCGGCGGCTGATCGACCGGTCCCCGGTTTTTCGGAACCGGCTTCGGGATTCGGTAGATGCCCGCGCAAAAACCCAGGCGATGAGACGGCCGGACCTGGAAGGGAGGGAAAATCCACCGGATGGGTAACCTCCGGCGGACGAAAATTTTCCGGGATCTCCGGCGCGATCGGGCACGCACCCTGCTGCTGGTGCTGGCGATCACTGTTGGCGTGGCCGCCTACGGGTTGATGATCTCCGGCAGCATCGTCCTGGAGGAGAACATCGCCGACGTTTACATGGCCACAAACCCGGCCCACGCGGTGATCACGGTTTCACATCTGGACGAAGAGGCCTTGGAGGGCGTCCGAAAGCTGTCAGGGGTCGCGGATATCGTGCTGCGGCGGTTGATCCGGACGTGGATGGAGGTGGCTCCGGGCGATCGGACCCGGCTTTTCATATATGTTTATCCGGAGCTGGAGAATCTTTCCCTGCAGAAAATCACCCTGGAGCACGATGCGGCGTTTCCCCACTCGCCGGACGAGCTCCTCCTGGAGCGATCCATCGCCGATATCGCCGATATCGAAATCGGGGAGGAGATCCGGGTCCTGGATGCCGGTGGAGATGAGGTCACTCTTCGGGTGAGTGGTTTCGTCAACGACCTTTCCCAGCTGCCGACAAACATGAGCCTGGTTGCTGGAGGCTACGCGACGCTCGCTGTTGCCGAGGTTTTAGGGGAGCCGCAGGAGTACAATCAACTTCTGATCAGACTGAAACCATCGATCGACACCCAGGGGGAGATCAACCGCGCGGTGGAAGAGGTGACCGGTTTTCTGGAGACGCGCGGCTCCCGGATATTTTTCATCTCGATCCCGCAGCCCGGTCAGCCCATCCTGGGCGAGAACATGAGCTCTATTCTGGTGATCCTGCGCGCGATGGGCGTGCTCACGCTCCTGCTGAGCGGTTTTTTGGTCATCAACGTCATGTCAGCCCACATCCTGCGCCAGGTGCCGCAGATCGGGATCCTTAAATCGATCGGGGGACGGACGTCCCAGATCAGCAGCATGTACTTCCAACAGGTTTTCCTGGTCGGGCTGATCGCCTTTTTGTTCGCCGTCCCGCTGGGGCTGGCTGGGTCCTACCTGCTGGTGGACGGCGTAGCGGACGGGTTGAACTTCAACGTCAAGCGCTTCTTTTTGCCGGTTGAGTCCCTCTGGCTCCAGGTACTCTCTGCTGTCCTGATACCGCTGATCTCGGCGTCCGTCCCCATCTTCCTCGGCAGCCGGACAACGATCCGGGAGGCGCTGATCGGCCGGGTCGGGTCTGTCGATGTCAGGCCCGGTATCCTGACCAGGCTGCTGGATATGAACCGGACTCTTCCACAAGTATTCCGGATGTCTTTCCTCAATATCTTCCGCCGTCGGGGTCGATTGGTCCTTACGCTAATGGCCTTGAGCCTGGCAGGAGCGATGTTCATCGCCATACTCGGGCTGCGGATATCGCTTGATGATACGGTCCGGGAAGGAGAACAGACCCAAAACTACGATGTCGCGCTGGATTTTGCCGCTCCTTATGATCTCGAAGCCGCCCGGACGCTGGCCTTATCGGTGGAAGGTGT
Organism: Anaerolineales bacterium; assembly: GCA_035512695.1. Classification (GTDB taxonomy): domain Bacteria; phylum Chloroflexota; class Anaerolineae; order Anaerolineales; family JABWBV01; genus DATDOR01. The sequence goes on from DATKDL010000195.1 coordinate 4,601, forward strand.
TGAACAGGTTGAGGGCTGGGGGCTTGCGGCCGGGAGGTTTGAGGTAGCAGGCGTCCCGAGCGGCAGTTTCACACTTGTCGGGATCCCGGCGGATACCCGGATGGTGCTGCCGGTCTTCGCCGCAGGCGGCTGGATCGATTCGGCTGAACCGGATGGTGTTGCACTGACACTCGAGGCCTGGGATTTGACGATGCGGGCAGAGATCGGTGAGTCGATCCGCGCTGAGATTGCCGGTGAAGCGCACGTTTTCAGGATCCGGGGGGTCGGCTGGCGCGCATTCCAATCGCTGGCTTTTATGCCTTACAGCAGCTTTGAAGAGCTGACCGGTCAGGATGGATTGGTGAACCGCCTGGTCGTCGTCACGAGCGCGCACGATCCCGCCGCGCAGCAGGCCGCGATGGATGATCTTGTGGATGTTTTCGAGTCCGCCGGCTACGCACTTTCCGACTATGTCACGACCACGCAGAGCAGGGGATCTGTCACCGAGCAGGTGAACCTGCTCTACGTCGTGCTCATGTCGATGGTGATGTTGATCGCCGTTGTCGGGGGATTGGGGTTGGGTATCACCGTGTCCTTGAACGTCATCGAACGGACCCGGGAGATCGGCATCCTGCGCTCCATCGGCGCTGCGGATGGCGTCGTGCGCGGTCTCGTCCTTCGGGAAAGCCTCCTGGTCGCGATCGCGAGCTGGGGGATCGGTGCGCTTGCATCGGTGCCGCTCGGTCTCTGGCTAGGGAAGGTCCTCGGTATGATCCTGAGCCAGAGGCCGCTGAACTATTTCTTCTCGGTGTGGGGGCTTTTACTGTGGTTCGGCCTGGTGATCCTGATCGCATACGCAGCCAGCCTGGCGCCCGCCCGGAAGGCCACGCGCGTGACGATCCGGGAAGCACTGGCTTATGAAGGGTGAGGGCGCAAAAGCAAGACGGGGCCGGTGAAACCGGCCCCGTCTTGCTTTTGCGCTAAATCAATCCCGGAATTTTCGGATAAGCCCTATGGTTGATAGTACACTAAATCCATGAACAAAAACGAAACGCTGTCGCTGGCCGCGCTTCCGATCGTCGTCCTGTTCGGCGCCGGGCTGGCGTGGGCGGGGAGCCGCGGCGGCGTCGCCGTGAACGGGATCCCGGTCTTTGCGCTGTGCGTGGCGCTGGCCTTTGCCGTGCAGTGGATCGCCTTCATCCCGGCGGCGGCGCTCAAAACCGAAAAATTCTACGACCTGACCGGGAGCCTGACGTACCTGGCCGTGACCTTCACCGGGCTGGCTTTGAGCCGCCCGGTCGATGCGCGCGGGCTGCTGCTGGCCGCGCTGGTCGCCACCTGGGCGCTGCGGCTGGGGGTCTTCCTGTTCGGCCGCATCCGGGCGGCGGGGGAGGACCGGCGCTTCCGGGAGATCAAGACCTCCCGGCCGCGCTTTCTGCTGGCCTGGACCCTGCAGGGGCTTTGGATCGCCTTCACCCTGGCCGCGGCGCTCGCAGCGATCACGGCCGGGACCCGGGCCGAGCTGGGCGGGTTTGCATTGGCCGGGACCCTGGCCTGGGCGCTGGGGTTCGGGATCGAGGTCGCCGCCGACGGGCAGAAGCGCCGGTTCGGCGCCGATCCGGCCAACGCCGGAAAGTTCATCCGGACCGGCCTGTGGGCCTGGTCGCGGCATCCGAACTACTTCGGTGAGATCGTCCTGTGGGCCGGGGTGGCGCTGATCGCTTACCCGGTCCTGCAGGGCTGGGGCCGGCTGACCCTGCTCTCCCCCGTGTTCGTCTGGCTGCTGCTGACCCGGGTCAGCGGCGTGCCGATCCTGGAAGCCCGGGCCGACGAGAAATGGGGCGGGGAGGCGGACTATGAGGCTTACAAGGCCCAGACCCCGGTCCTGGTCCCCAGGCCGCCGGCTAAAAATCAATAATAGCTTGGGCGCGGTCAGAGGCGGCCAACCGCCGGCTCTCTGGCCGTTCCTCACCTCGTGCTAGAATTCACTGTGTCATGAATACAAATTTCCTCAAATCCTGGGAAGTCATCCGCTCCAGCTACTGGTTTATTCCGACCGTGCTGACCGGTGGGGCGATCGCCCTCTCCTTCTGGACGCTGAACCTGGACCGGGCTGTCCGGTCCGGACAGCTGCAGCTCCTGGACTGGGTCTACACCGGCGGTCCGGAAGGGGTCCGGACTCTGCTGTCCGTGCTGGCCGGATCGATGATCACGATGGCCAGCCTGAGCTATTCGATCACGATCGTGGCCCTGACGCTGGCCTCATCCCAGTTCGGCCCGCGCCTGCTGGCTAATTTCATGCGCGACACGGGCAACCAGGTCGTCCTGGGGACCTTTGTCGCCACGTTTATTTACTGCCTGCTCGTCTTGCGGACCGTGCGGAGCGTCGAGGAGAGCGTGTTCGTGCCGCACATCTCGGTCACCGTGGCTTTTTTCCTGGGGGTCATCAGCCTGGGTCTGCTGATCTATTTCATCCACCACGCCTCCGCCTCGATCCACGTGGAGAACGTGGTCGCTTCCGTCGAGCGGGAGCTGAGCCGGGCCATCGAGCGCCTGTTTCCTGAGAAAAAGGGTGCGTACTTGTTCGAGTACACGCTCCGGCAGGAGGACGACGTTCCGGAGGCGTTCGGCGAAGAGGCCCGGCCCGTCGCCTCTCGTACGAGCGGTTACCTGCAGACCATCGACGACGATCGGCTGATGAAGCTGGCCGTGAAGGGCGACCTCCTGCTCCGGCTCGAACACCGCCCGGGCGAGTTTATCGCGGCCGGCAAGACGCTGGTGCAGGCCTGGCCCGCAGATCGGCTGGAGGAGGAGATCGAAGAAAAGATCGCCAATGCTTTCCAGCTGGGCGCCCAGCGTCTGCGTCTTCAGGACGTCGAATTTGCGATCGATCAGCTGGTCGAGATCGCCCTGCGGGCGCTCTCGCCGGGGATCAACGACCCGTTCACCGCCATGGCCTGCATCGACCGGCTGGGCGCCGCGCTGGCGCGCCTGGCCGAGCGGCGCATCCCTTCCGCCTACCGCTACGATGCGGAGGACAAGCTGCGCCTGATCACCGACCCGGTCACATTCGAGGGGATCGTCGAGGCCGCCTTTAACCAGATCCGGCAGCATGCCCGCGCGAACGCCGCGGTGACGATCCGCTTGCTGGAGACCCTGGCCGTGATCGGGGCAAGGACGCGGACGGAGTCGGAGCGGGAAGCCCTGCGGCGGCAGGCGATCATGATCCAGCGGGGCAGCCGCGAGGCGCTGCCGGAGGAGTACGACCTGGAGGCGGTGGAAGAACGCTACCGGACGGTACAGACAGTCCTGGACGGGTCCTGATCGCCCCCCGAACAAGGAGAATCTGCATGAACGAAACCGAAATCGGCAAGCTCGTCGACCTCCTGATCGCCACCCAGCGGGCGCACCACGAGCACCAGGAAAGAGACCTGGGCGGGCGCTACAGCTACGAGTGGCCGACCTGGTATGCGGACTACCTGCTCGCGCACGGGCTGCCGGAGCTGCTCGGGAGGCCGCTAGAAAAGGAAGGCCTGGCCCGGTTCCTGGCGGATGCGGAGAAACGGCACCGGGCGGAGGACCCGGACCAGAAATGGTCGGTGTTCTACGCGCAGCGGATGGCGGAGTGGGAGTGAGGTTTTAGACGACCGGTTAGTTTGCCGTAACCGCCGGGGGCTTCAGCCCCCGGCGGGCGAGTTGCGCGGCGCCTGCTGCGATTGCCGGATCAATTTATCCACCTTCAAACGCCTCCCGGCGTACCCCGCCGGCCCACCCCTACGACCCCGCCGAATACCCTCGCTCCTCATCTCCCTCCGCCTGCCCCAGCGCCACCAGCGTCTCCAAAATCTCCCCCACCCGCCGCCGCCGTTCCCGCCGCGCCCGGCCAGCACGATCACGCTGCGCCTGCGCGGATCGCCTTCCAGAAAACGGGTGCGCGCCATTTGGGCCAGGTTTCGCCCGGCGTTTTCCATCATCTGGACCAGCTCGATCTGAAAGTCCTCGATCATCAGGCGATCGACCTCGCGCATCTGGTCGGTGGTTAGGAATGGGATGTCAGGCATTCAATCCTCTTCTCGAAAATGATCAACGAGGCGGGCGACGATGCCCGGAAGCTCGCAGGGCTCGTCGCCGATCATGGTTGGTACACCTCGGTCTCCGGCTTGAACGCCGCCCAGGAAAACCAGAAGTGGTTGACGGCCACGACCGGGGTCTGCCGCTCTCCTTCCAGCGGGCCGCTCACCGCCTGGCCCAGGATGTTCCAGGCGCTGCCGGTCTGGTCGTCCACGATCTCGTCCCCCTCAATCCGGAAGGTCAGCAGCTACCCATCCAGCCGGCGGTCGAAAGCGTTGGCCGTGCCCACGTTCTGCCCCTCGGCGACGGTCCCGGCGTCCAGGGCCGAGGCCGTCCTGGGGGTCCAGAAGACGGCGATGTCCACCCCGCCCATCCTTAGAACCACTGCCGCCCCCAAAACATGATGCACACACCTATAAGAGCTATTCCTGCGCCAAGAATGTCAAAACGGTCCGGATGCCAGCCATCCACAACTCGTGCCCAAAGGATAGCAAGAACGATGAAGATGCCGCCATAGGCGGCGTAAACCCTTCCAAAGGTAGGCTCGGCTTGTAGCGTCGCAATCATGCCATAAGTGACCAGTAAAGCGCCACCGGCCAATCCCCAAACCAAACCCCTCCCATCTCGCAGCCACTGCCACACCAACCAGCCCCCGCCAATCTCTGCCAGGCCAGCCAGGATGAATAAGAGAATTGTGCGCAGATAGATCATCTTGTTTCTCTTAGACCTCCTTGTCTTCTACCGCATAACCGGCTTTCCGCATTTTCTTCACCCTAGCTGCCCCTCGGCATCCTGCCGGAAAAGAACCCCGACCAGGCGGCCGTCCAACTTGGTCACGAGAATACTGCCCACCTTTCTGGCCTGCATGCGCCTGGTGATGCCCTCCAGCTCGGTATTCGGCCGGATCGTCGTCGGGCCCTCCTCCATGATCTCCTCCACAATGGCATCCGGGTTTTGTGCAAGTGCACGCTTCCGCATCCGCCCGAGAACAACCCCGGTCTCGTCGGTGACGACGCACATCTCCCAGCCAGCTTCCTGGACGCGGGCTTGGACATCCGCCAGACGGTCTTCCAGGCGGCAGGTCGGGACATCCCGGCGGGCGAGATCCCCGGCTCGGGGCGTTGCAGCCGCTTTTCCCTCCAAGGGCAATCCCATCGCCGCCCAATCCATCTTCCCGGCCGCGTAGTCAAAGACCTGGCTGAACCCAAGAGTTTCGAGCCGCACCGCGGCCCTAGGGCTCATGTCTCACTGGTTGTCATAGCAGTAGACGATAACCAACCGCTTCTTATCCAGAACTGCCGCCGTCCTGGCATTGAGGGTCTTGAGGAAAAGGTGGATCGCTCCGGGCAGATGCAGCTCCTCGTACTCAGCCGGCGGCATCACGTCAACGACCTGTGCCCCTTCTCCGACGAGCTTCTGGACCTCGTCTCGATCGATTTTCTTTGCCATATTGAACTTCTCCTTAGTTTCAGTAAAAAAGATCATCGTATCCTGCCCGTTGGCCGACGTCCACGGTTTCAGCGACTGTAATTTGCACGAGGTCCATGTAATTGCGATTCCAAATGGGTTCAAACAGCGTATTCGCAAAACGGAAAACCAGGATGTTTTGCACGGTTTCTTTTGCCAGGAAATGGTCGATGTGGAAGATCTGATGCTCGGCCAGGACGCGGCGAGCAGACCTCCGAAAACGCGGTCGCCGCGCGTCGCTCTTCGAACGGAGCAGAAGGGATCATCTCCGCTGCCGACATTCGGTCTGGACCAGAGTGCCATCCAGTTCGATTATCAGCGCACGGATCACGGATTGGATTCTACCCGGGTGCGAATGACCGTTTCGCTGGTCAACGTGCGGTGAATCGGGCACTTCGAGGCCATCTCGGTCAGCCGTTCGATCTGGGCGGAGCTCAACTCCCCAATGAAGCGGATCCGGCGCTCGATGACATCCACCTTTGCATTCGGATCGCTTTCACAGTCTTCACAGTCTTTAGCGTGGATTTTCTGAGTGCTCAGGCTCAACTCAACGCTTTCCAGAGGCCAGTTTTTCCTGCGGGCGTACATTTGTACGGTCATGATGGTACAGGCTGCCAGCGAACTGAGCAGCAGGCTGTACGGATCAGGACCTGCGTCGTCTCCAATATCCAGCGGTTCGTCGGCGATGTATTCGTGGCGGCCGGCCTTGATCCGGACCTGAAAGTTGGTGGAACTCTGGGCGGTGACGGTCATGGTGTTGCTCCTTTGGCGATGCGACCGCCGGTCGGGCTGACCCGCGGTGCGGCTGAGAATGGGCTTATGTGGCTGCCCGGCTAACCGGCCACGTCTGCGGTGAAAATCACGCAGTAATCGGAATCGAAACACCTCTTTTGACGGTGAGCGCCCATTCATTGGGTTGAAAGCGGACAGACACCTGGCCCTATCCGACTTCGGCTCGCGCTCGGCACGGGTTGTGGTGAAATGTCGTGGTTGACCATTTTAAACCTGATTGCGCACAGGTTTGCAATTCAGAGAGGCGCGACAGCTCTCCGCCGATCAGGGCTGGTACACTTCGGTTTCCGGCTTGAAGGCCGCCCAGGAGAACCAGAAATGGTTGACGGCCACGATCGGGGTCAGCTGCTCCCCCTCCAGCGGGCCGCTCACCGCCTGGCCCAGGATGTTCCAGGCGCTGCCGGTCTGGTCGTCCACGATCTCGTCCCCCTCAATCCGGAATGTCAGCAGCTGCCCATCCAGCCGGCGGTCGAAAGCGTTGGCCGTGCCCACGTCCCGCCCCCCGGCGACCGTCCCGGCGTCGAGCGCCGAGGACGTCCCCGGGGTCCAGAATACGGCGATATCCACCCCGCCCACGGTGTCGTTGACCGCCTTTACCTGTGACAGCACGTCATACGGGTACGCTTTGGCCTCTCCGTTCAGATCGAGCGCCAGGACGCGGGCGACCGGGGGGAGCGGCCCCTCCAACTCCGGTCCCAGATACAGGAAGGGGGGCCGGTTTACGTCGTCATAGCCGGCATACGGGTTGCGCCCGTAGGGCCGGTTGAACCCGGTTTCGCGGGAGAGCACAGTTCCTTCCGGATAGGCGATTTTGAAATCTGCCCAGGCGATGATCGGCGCCGGGAGGAACGTCAGCCGGGTCCCGGTCAGCTCGCCCGCGATCGCCTCGCCGGTGGCTTGCTGCCACCAGGTCTCTGTCTGGCGGTCGTACATGATCAGGTTGCTTCTGTGCAGACGTCCGGTCGTCCCGAAGTCCAGGACCCGCCCGTCGACGGTCCGGTCGAAGGCGATGGCGGTGTTGCACAGCGGGCAGAAGGTGATCGTCACCGGCAGCCCGCCCACGATGTCGTTGACGATCTCGTGCCACATGAGGACCTGGAGCGGGTAAGCGCGGGCGTCGCCGCCGTGTTCGAAGAGGATGACCGGTTCGACCTCCTCGAGCCACGCATCGGCCTCGGTAACGGAAACGAACTGGGGGTCGTCGATCGCCGGGATACCGTCCTTCGGCGGCCCGCCCGAGTGGATCTCGCCGTAAGGGACGGTGTGCTTGCTGAAATCGGTGGTGAACTCGAACTCGGCCCCGGCCGGGGGCGTTTCTTCCGGCAGCAAGGCCGGGGTTGGGGACTCGGTGGGAGAGAGGGTGACCGCAGACAATTCCGTGGTTTGAAGGGCTGCGGCCGGCGGCTCGGGATCGCCCGCAGCGATCGGGGCGCATGCAGCCGGCAGCAAGACAAGGCCGAATAACCCGACCTGCTTCCAGAGCTTTCCCGGGCCGGTCACGTTCGATCGGCCTCGAGTTCTTCCAGTCCGGCGAGATCGGTCAAGACCACCTTCCCCCGCCCCAATTTGACCAGGTTCTTATCGCGAAACTCGTTGAGGACCTTCGTGACGGTTTCCCGATGCATGCCGACGAGTTCGGCCAGCTCTGAATGGGTACAGTTCAGGACCGGTTGTCCTTTCCCCAGCCATCCCCGTCGTGGCTCGGCCATCCGCAGCAGCTGCGCTGCGATCCGCGCCGGGGCGTGCATGAAAGCGAACTCGAGTAGCCGTTCTTCAGCTTCGATGAGGCGCTTTCCCATAATTTCCGTGATCCTCACGGCGATGCGCGGGTCGCTCAGCAGCACGCTTTTGACGTCCTCCCGGCTCATCACGCACAGCAAGCAGGGCGTGATCGCCTCGGCGAACTTCTGCTGGAGCACCTGGCCGAGCAAGGCCATCTGCCCGAAGATCGTGCCCTCTTCCAGCGTGCCGATTGTCAGTCTCCTGCCGAATGGGGACAACTGATACAGGCGAACACGCCCCTTTTTCAGGATAAACAGCACTTCCTGGGTTTGTTCCGGTGTATAGATCGTCGTTCCGGCAGGGACCTGCCGCATGGCGGTGCGTTGGCCGATCTTTTCGATCTCCTGGTGCGCCAGGTCACAAAAGATGTCGACCGAACTCAGGTATTGATACTTGTCGGGTGTGCTCTTCTCTGCGGCCAATTGTGTTTTGCTCGAGACGTTCCGCCAGGTCCTTCTCGCTTGGATTCCCAAGAGAGATCACCCGTCCATTCCAGACATACGTGGGCGTACTGTACACGAAATCCGGAATTATGACATCCCCTCTGTCTGTATTAATTACCTGGACACGGATAAGTGGGAACCGACTCTGAAGGAAAACGATCAGCCGGCGGGTGTGCTCATACGTTGGGCAATGCGGGGCCGCGTAGATGTGCAACACCGGTTTTCTTATCGCTGAACGTACCAGGCAAAGACGAGCCCGGTCACCGCACCGTAGACGAGGTGCCCGACCAGGCTCAGCAGCATCGGGCCTGTCAACGCGGCCCCGAACTGCAGCCCCATCCCCATCATCGACGGCATGATGACCAGCGGTCCGAGAACCCACCAGATCGCACCGTAGAGCAATCCCCAGCCTGCGGCGGTCCCGTAGGTCCGGCTGCGGCCCCCAAAGAGCAGCCCGAAGGTCAACCCGATGAACAGGCTGATGGCGATGTGGACGAAGAAGCCCACAACCGGCGAGTCGCTGCCCACCAGCCCGGCGATGGCCGGGAACATGCCCATCATCCCCATCATCGCACCAAATACCAGCCCGCCCGCCAGGCCGCCGATCAGCCCGGCCGCAGCGAACCGGGACGTCTGATTTTCCGTCGACTTCTGTGTCATCGTTTCCATGGTTTGGCTCCTCCGTTTCAAAAGAATCGAATCATCTGCTTCCATTGTAGAGCGGGAGCCGCAGCGTGACTGTGACCATGGTTACAAATCTTATAAACCTTTAACCGGGTTTACGCAGACGATCGTATTCACGGTTTCCCTGGTTTATGAAGCAGAGGCGGCCCGGAGAGCGCCTCGGGGGGGGTCGCCTCCGCCGGTCTCGATCAGGACCGGCTGCCGGGCGCCTGGTACTCGGGCCGCAGTCAAAAGAATTTTGAGATCACTTCGCCCCGAACCGTTCCAGCTTATCTTTTCTGGCCTCCCAATCGGGAATAGTCTTTCTCAACAGCCGGTAGAAGGCCTTATCGTGGTTCGCAAGGACCAGGTGGCAGAGCTCGTGTACGATCACGTAATCGATGCAGTCGATCGGGGTCTTGACCAGTTCGATATTGAAGGTGAGTGAGCCATCAGCGCTGCGGATTCCCCACTGCTTGTCCAGATATTGGTAAGTTATCACGATATTCCGGTGACCGGCGCCGAGGATTGCGGCCGTATATTCACGCGCCCGGCGTTCGATCAGCACCGGCGCATGATCGGCATACCAGTTCTTCATCAACTGTGCAACCTGGTCGCGGTCTTCCGGTTCAAAGACGTGGACGATAAAGAACTTGCCGACCAGCCTGACGGATTCGGGAGACGCCTTTCGAATCCGAAGCCGGTACTGGCGCCCCAGGTAATAATGCGTCTCCCCGCTGACGTACTGCCGCTCGGGCTGGATCGGGTGGAAACGGTCGAAGTAGTTGATCTGTTTCAGGATCCAATTACCGCGGCCGAGCAGCTTCGCCTCGATCTGTTCGATCCTGCTCCCGGCCGGAGCCCGCACGATCACTTCCTTATCCGGTGTGACCGAGATGGCCAGGGTCTGCCGCTCGGTCAGGATCAGCCGGTAATCGATCATCGATTCCCCAAACCAGAATGTCCGTTCCTCGGAGGGGGGCGATCCATTATCCGACATCAGCCCGCCTGTGCCTGGCGACCTCCAGGCAGCGCTCCAGAATCTCATCCACCTGAACGAAATCGAGTTCGATGCCGTGCCGCCCGGCGAATTCGAACAGACGGTCCTCGATCTCCATCCGCATCTTGTTCTGGACGTCGGGATTGTCGACCCACTGCACGATCCGGTTCCGGTCGATGACCGTCTCGATCTCGAGGGCGATCTCCGCCAGGAGGTCCGCATCCCCGACCTGGTTCGATAGGCCCGCGTTGACGATTCCGAAATAGGCTTTGGCAACGTCGCGGCCGGCGAGTGTGGCCGGGATATCGTCCCCGGTGCGGTTGGCGACCGAATCCATGATCTCCGAAACCCTGATGAGATACGCGTTCTCGTCGATCCTGCGCTGGCGGTAGGCGTCGATGACCTGCTGGAGCAGGCTCGAGAAGCGCTGGTAGAAGACGGGGTCTTCATCCATCCGCTCGTAGATCGTCCGGCTGGTGCGGTGGGCGATCGTGTCCGCCCTGGCTGAGACCGTCTCCAGCCGGGCCACTTCCTGCGCAAAGGCCTCCTTCTCGAAGATGTTGACCAATGGGGTGATCTGCTCGGTCGCCTCGGTGCCGACGTACATGTCCAGCAGTTTGCGGATCCGGGGTTCGTATTCGGCGTAATCGAGCGTCTCCGCGTAGCGGCGTTTGACCGAGGCGCGCAGCTTCGTAAAGAATTTCAGATCGTTCTTGTAGCGGGAGATCTCATCCGCAGGCGTATCTTCCAGGAAATGGACGCTGCCCAAAGCGATCCCTAACGTCTTCGAATAGACCGCCAGCCGATCGTAGAACCGGTCGCGCCGTTCCTGGTCTCGCAGGTGCTGCTCGTATTCCTCGACATCGCCCTTGTTCTCGATCTCTTTGAACGTATCCCACAGCACGGCGTGGGTGTGCGAGAGCTTCCGGACCTCGGCGGCGACGTCGGTCAGGATGCCTTTCAGGTCATCTGGGTCGAAACCCGGGAGCTTGCTGTACAGATCGAGGGCGTCGCTGAGATTGCCGAGCACGCCGGCGTAGTCGATGATGTAACCGAAATCCTTACCCTCGTGCAGCCGGTTGACCCGGGCGATGGCCTGCAGGAGGGCGTGGTCCCTGAGCGGGCGGGTCAGATATAGGACGGTGTTGCGCGGGGCGTCGAAACCGGTCAGCAGCTTGTCCACCACGATCAGGATCTCGGGGACGTCCGAAAATTTGAAGGCGTGGATCAGCTGCTTGTTGTATTCGGCCTCGCTGCCGTACCGGCTCATCATCTCCTTCCAGAACCGTTGGACGGCCTGCTTGTTTTCCGCATGGACGTCCGTCTCCCCCTCGCGCTCGTCCGGTCCGGAGATGAGCACCTCGGCGTGGACGTGGTCGATGGCGCCCAGGTAATCCCGGAACAGGAGGGCGTGCTCCTTGTCCTGCGCCACGAGCTGGCCCTTGAAACCGGTCCCCTGCCAGTTCGCCACGTAGTGCTCGCTGATGTCCCAGGCGAGCTCGCGTACCTTCTGGGCGGCCTTGTTCAGTGGGTCCGTCGCGGCGAATCGGGTCTTGAGGTAGCCCGCCTGGGCTTCGCTGATCTGCCGGGTCTCGCGCTCGAACCAGGTGTCGATCGCCTCCCGGTCGACGACCTGGTGGGCGTGCCGGCCTTCGTATAGCAGCTCGACCACCGCTTTATCTTCGACCGCCTCGCCGATCGTGTACGTGTCGATCAAACCGCCGAACCGCTCGACCGTGTCCTTGTCCTGCTGCATCACCGGCGTTCCCGTGAAGCCGATGTAGCAGGCGTTTGGGAGCGCCTGCCGCATCCGGGCGTGGAAGACGCCGTACTGGGTGCGGTGGCCTTCGTCGACCAGCACGAAGATGTTGGGATCCTCGATCCGGGTTTTGCCTCTCCCAACCGCCGCCTCGAACTTGTTGATCACGGTGGTGATGATGCGGGATTTCGGGGAGACCAGCAGTTTTGAAAGCTCCACCCCGGTCCCGGCCTGGAAGACCTCGGCCCCGGTCGAGAGGAAATTGTTCTTGAGCTGCTCGTCCAGGTCGATCCGGTCCGTGACCAGGACGATTCGGTAGTCCGGGATGTCCTCCGCCAGGGCAATCGCCCGGGCGAGCATGACCATCGTCAGCGACTTGCCGCTGCCCTGGGTGTGCCAGACCACGCCGCCCGCCCGCGCGCCGTTCTCGTCCCGGACCCGGATCTGGTCCATGATCTTTTTGACCGCAAAGTACTGCTGGTAGCGGGCGATCTTCTTGTCGGGTCCGTCGAAGAGGACGAATTCGCGCGCCAGTTCGAGCAGGCGCGCCGGGCGGAGCAGGGCGCAGATCGCCCGGTCCTGCTCGGTGATTCTGCGGGGGCTGTTGAGGCCGCGGACGGCCGGGTTGCGGTAGGGCATCCCGAGCTCCCGGCCAGCCTCGACCATCCGCTCCAGGTCGGCCTCCGCCAGCGGGCGGTTGACGAGGTCTCCCAGCGCCGCCTCGAACCGATCCGCGCCCTCTTTTTCTTTCCAGGCGCTCCAATACTTCGATTCGGTGGCCGTGGTGCCGAACCGAGCCGCGTTCCCGCAGACCGCCAGCAGGACCTGGGAGTAATGGAACAGGTGCGGGATCTCACCTTCCTTCTGATTGCGGATCATCTGGGAGATCGCCTGTCCGAGCGGGTCCTTGCCGTCGGGCGCTTTGCACTCGATCACGGCCAGCGGGATGCCGTTGGCGAACAGGACGATATCCGGTCTGCGGGTGTTTGTCGTGCCTTGCCGCTCGACGGAGAGCTCTTCGGTCACGTGGTAGACGTTGTTCTCTAGGTGTTGCCAATCGATGTACTGGAATGGGAAGCTGCGCAGATCGCCTTCGATCGACTGCTGGAGGCTCTTTCCCAGGGTGAGCAGGTCGTAGACCCGTTCGTTGCTGCGCACGAGCCCTTCGGAAAGCT
>DATKDL010000196.1:0-33609 GCA_035512695.1 Anaerolineales bacterium
AACACCGGATCCGCTGCAACGGGGGAATTTTCGATCGATGTGGTGGGGGCCGGGTCCAGCACAACCTACACCAGCACAGTCATATTGCACCTCTTTGCCCAGGTCGGCGGTGCGCCTACGCTGATTTCTCCTGCGAACGGAGCTAACAATATCTCGGTCGTTCCGACATTCAGCTGGGGCTCCGTCTCCCAGGCGGATACGTATTCCCTTCAAATCTCGTTAAACCCATCGTTCACGGACCTTGTGTACTCGGTCACCGGGCTGACGGGGACCTCCCATACGCCGGCAACGACGCTGGCGGAGGCCACGACCCATCACTGGCGGGTCCGCGCCGCCAATGCCTGTGGCAACGGCAGTTTCAGTTCCGGATTCAATTTCACAACGGCTGACCTCCCCCCTATCCTGCTGGTCGACGATGATGATGACAACCCGGACGTGCGCACGTCCTGGACCGGCGCGTTGAACAGCCTGGGTTTGGCCTATGACATCTGGGAGACCGGCGCGGCGGACCTCGAGCCGAGCCTTGCCGCGCTTTCCAATTATGAGACCGTGCTCTGGTTCTCCGGAGCGCGCTTTGGCTTCGCCGGTTCAGGACCGGCCGGCCCAAGCCCGGCCACCGAAGCTGCCCTTGCGGATTGGCTCGACGGCGGCGGCTGTTTCTTTATCAGCAGCCAGGACTATCACGCCGATAAAGGCACGACGGCGTTCATGATCGGTCATCTCGGCGTATCAGGCGTTGCAGATGAGGACGGGGATTACACGAGCGTGACCGGCCAGAACGCGCTTGCCGGGCTCGGCCCGTACAACCTGAGTTTTCCGTATGACGATTCCACCGATCGGCTCACCGCCGGGAACGGCGGCCTGGCCGCCGTGCTCGGGGACAACGCTCATCTTGCTGGCGTGTCGAAAGAAACAGTCGATTACAGGACAATGTATTGGGCTTTTGGTCTCGAGACGCTTCCGGCCGGTGGGCGAACAGCCGCTCTGGAGAAGATCCTCGCGTGGTGCGCCGGCGACGTGCCCGAACCGGGTGATTTTTTCATCTACCTGCCGATCATCAAACGGGATCCATAGGTCCCACAGCGGACAAATCAAAACACCGGCGGGAACTTCCCGCCGGTGTTTTGATTCAACCACGACTTTCAGGGAACTGCCGGGTTGAAACAGGGGTCGTAGTCCTCGCCGAGGACCAGCCGAAAGGCAGCGTCGCCGATATCCCCGGTCTCCGGATGCCAGCGCGACTCGGGCAGACCGAGAGCATCCAGAAGCAATTCCGCGATGGCGTCCCGCTCTACGCCACGGAAATCGTACAACGTCGTTTGCGCAAGCGTTTCACCGCCTTCGTCCAGGATGACGGTTTCGAAACCGGCGTAGTGCAACCGTTCGGCCGCCAGGGCGTCCCAATCCTCCCGGCCGGATCGGTTCCGGATTTCGACGAGCCCTGCGCTCTCAGGTTCTTCACCCGGGGGGCCGACCGCTTCGAGCATCATGGCGTAAATGGCTTCCGAGTTCGGCAGGAGGACGCTGGCGCCGCCCGGCGTCCTCCACCCCCAGGTCAGCGCATCGCCGATATAAAAGCTGCGAATCTGCGCCTCGTCGAGATTGAGTCCAAAGGAGACGAGCGAAAGGATGGTTTGCAGCGAGACATCCGAACGGACGGTGTCTTTGAAATCATCGAACAGGGCGGGGATCTCGAGGATCATCCGGGTGTCAATTGCGGCATCGAAAAGCGCCCGGATCACCTCCTGCTGGCGGCGGCCGCGATCGAAATCGCTGGACCGCGCCCGGGCGCGCGAATACCACAGCGCCATATCCCCATCCATGTGTACCACGCCCGGTCCGATCGTGATCAACTCCCAGTTGCTTTCGAACTCGATCGAAATGGACGGGTCGATCACCGCCCATTCGGTGAAAGGGCATACCAGCGGGACGTCGATCCCACCGGTCGTGTCCACGATGCGTCGGAACCCATCGAAATCGACCAGCGCAACGTGGTCGATCCGGACGCCCAGATTATATCGAAGCGTGTCTTTGATCAGGGCAGTCCCGCCGCCAGGGTAGCCGCTCATTTCCCCGCGCAGGAAAGCCGTGTTGATCCGGTTCATCGTCCAACCGGGGATATAGACGTACAGATCGCGCGGCACCGAGATCAGGGTCACGCCGTTCTCCTCCAGGTCGACCATCACGATCATGACGACATCCGTGCGGAAGGACGGACCCCCGCGCGAGTCGGATCCCAGCAGGACGAAATTGATCGTGTGAGAAGGGCTCAGCAGGGGGAACGGGGCCGGGATCCCGGAGACCGGTTCGGAAGGGGGCGCGAACGTCGGCTGGAGCCAGGGGGTTGCGGTCGGCGTGGCGGTCGGCGCCGGGGTGGGCACAGGTGTGGACGTCGGCGGCGGCGTGCCGGTGACCGGGAGGGGGAGGAACGGCGTCGCGGTCCGATCCGCCGGCAGCAGGATGTCGAAGATCGGCGCCGGCGACCCGAACGACGGCGGCGGTTCGACGAAGGCTGCAGGCTCAGCCGCGCCTCCGGCCCGGCAGCCCACAACCAGCGCCGGGATCAACAGGATGAACCCGGGCAATTGCTTCATGAGCGGGAGTCTCGTGCGCGCTTTCCGGCGTGGGGCATTAAGGGACATTGAGCGCCTTCCGAAGGGTCTCCCTGATCGCTGCATAATCGGGGAGCAAGACCGCCGCCCCGGCGCTGGTCGTGTACGACGTGACCTGGCTGCGGTCGATCGTATACCGGGAGATCGTTGCAGAATTATCCGTCACCTGGCCGGCGAGCCCCAGGAAGGGCGCCAGGTCGTTGAAGCCTGCGTTCGTGACGACATTGTTCACGTACAGATTGTAAAGCTCAGGCGCCCGTTGAAGACCGTTCAGCGAGACGATCCGGAAAAAGATGGCGAGCAAGACCTCTTGTTGGCGCCGGGTCCGCTCGAAATCGCTGGAGGTGTAGCGCGAACGCACGTACCAGAGCGCCGTTTCCCCGTCCATGTGGACGAGACCGGCCGGCACGGTGTAGGACCCTTGCCCGTCGCGATGGTCGGTCAGCGAAACGGCCACGTTCACGTTGATTCCGCCCAGGTTGTCGATCACCTGGACGAAGTTCCAGAAATTGATCAGGACGTAGAAATCCGGTTTGAAACCAAAGTTGTAGGCGAACGTGTCCTGCATTGCCGCGAACCCGCCGTGCGGGTGAGCGGTGTTGATGCGCTGCATCGTCCAGCCGGGGATGTAGACGTAAAGGTCGCGCGGAAAGGAGGTCAAAGAGACGGCGTCGAGCTCGCGGTTGAGCGTCAGCAGGACGATCGTGTCGGTCCGAAAGCCGCCGGGATTCGCCCGCTGATCGGAACCATACAGGAGGATGGTGATCTGCCCGTCAGGCTGCTCGATCGGTGCGACCGGCGGCGGGATCGGGACATTCGGCGGCACGCTCGGACCGGGGAACCCCCCCCAGGCCGGGGTCGGGCTGGGGGTCGGTGTGAGGGCGCGGGCGGTCGGATCGATCGGAAGGAACGGGGTCGGCGTTGCGTTCGGGTCGGCTGAAATTACGACGCTGGGCGCTTCCGGCTGTCCGCCCGGGTTTGACAGGAAAGGGATCACGACCGGCTGACCTGCCGGCCCGGGAATGACGCAGGCAGCCAACACGAACACCGCCAGGATAGAGACGCGCAAAGGCCTTCGAAACATCATTCTAAAGACGATGGGATCGGGGTCGCAGTTCCCGTTGGTGTCGCGGTCGGTGGATGACCGGTGTCGGTTGGGGTGGGGGATGGGCTGGCGGTTGGCGAGGGGGTTTGCGTGGGGGCAGCGGTTGCGGTCGGACTGAAGGTCGGCGCAGGAGTGGTGCTGGCCGTCGGCGATGGGGAGGCGGTACCGGATGGGGTGGGGTTGGGTGTTTGCGTGGCGGTCGCCGTGGGAATGAACGGCACCCAGAGCCTGGCGCCGGCCTGGATGTAGGTGCTGCCCCCCATGCAGTTGGCGAACTGGAGGGCGCTCACGGTCGTATTCATCGCCTGCGCCAGGCTGAACAGCGTATCTCCCGATCGGACCGTGTAAAGGACCCAGCCGGTTGGCGGACCGCACGGAAACGGCGTATTCGAGACAGCGGCGAGTGCGGTCGCCGTCGAAGTGGGGCTCGGCGTCGGTGTGTGCGGAAGTTCGGGCAGATACAGGATCGATCCGGGGACCAAAATCGTTACGGTCAGGCAGTTCGTGGCGGCGAGATCCACCGGGGAGGCGCCGATTGCCGCGGCGATCCCGGCCAGGGTATCGCCATCGCGAACTTCGTACGGCAGCCAATCCGGCGGAGGCGGACAGGAAGAGGGAAGCGGCGGGATCGTCCCGGTTGGGGATTCGGTCTCATCGGCCTGGAGCGTTTCGGAGGCTTCCCCGGAGCCGGAGGTCGAGGAGGGACCCGCAGTGGGGGCTAAAGGCGTATTCGTCGGGGGGATTGGTTGGATGAGCAGCCGCTGCTCAGCGATCGCGGTGGTAAGCCCGGCTCCGATGATGACGATGACGACGAGGGTGATGGCGAGCCCGCCGGCCATCTGGCGCCAGCCGGACACGTTCAGAAGCCTCGGCTTGCAAACGGCGTTTCGGAAATTTCCCGGCGGACCGGCAGCAGGATGGCGAACGTGGTTCCTGTCCCGGAAACCGATTCGATCCAGATCCTGCCGCCGTGCGCCTCGACAAGCGTCCTGGCAATGGACAGCCCGGATCCGGAGATCCCCAGCCCGGGGATGGCGCGACCCCTGGATTTACCCCTTCGATCGAATACGGCCTCGATCTGCTCCGGCGCGATCCCGGTTCCCGTATCGCTGACCGAAATGCGGACGAAATCATCATCTGCCTCGCCTCGCTCCTGGGCTATTTCGATCGCGATCTCCCCCTGGATCGGGGTGGCAGCGGCAGCGTTGAGGAGGAGGTGGACCAGCGTGAGCCGGATCGCTTCACGATCTCCCTCGATGATCGGCAAATCATCCGGCAGATTTACACGCAAAGCCACGTTCTTTTCCCGAATCTGGATCGCGGCGGAAGAAATGGCCGAGTCGATCAGGTTGTTCAAATCGACCTTGCCGAGCGAAAGCTTCATTTTGCCGGATTCGAGCGCGGCGATATGGATCAGATCCTCGACCATCGCGCTCATCCGAGTGGTAGAGGACTTCACTCGCTCCATAAATTTCCGCTGCAGCGCACCGAGAAGCCCGACGGATTCGGTCAGTAGAAAATCCGAGTAACCGAGGATGGAGGACATCGGCTGCCGCATCTCCTCCGCCAGACTGATGACCGCATCCCACTGACCGGTTTTGTGGGTCCCTGACGCAGCCAGGTTTTCGAGTTCGACGAGTTTGATCTCGGTTTCACCGACCTTGCTCCTTAGCTGGGCGATCTCGGCCAGGGCTGTCCGGAGCTGATCAGGGGAAGCCTCTGTGCCGGCGCCGGCCAGATTGCCGTTCTCTGACGACCGCCCCGCGCTCCCGGTGATCATCTCGAGTTCCTCCGCCAGCGCCCGATTTTCAGCGGTCAGTTTTTCAACCACGGCGAGCGTTTCTTCACGCGCCCGTTTAAAATTTTCGGTCCGGTTGTGGAGATCCTCGAGATCGGTTTCGAGTTCATCGACGGCCAGTTGGAGCTGGATATTTTCCGCCTGGAGATGTTGAACGGTCTGCTCCCAATTCCGGTCGTCGAGTTCGGCGGCAAGCCGGTCGTGCGCCTCTCGCAGGGTTTCGAGCTCTTCTTCAAGCGTCTGTCGCACGGCGGCCTCGGTATCCGGATGATCGAAGGAAACCACTTCGCCCGCGGGCTCCCCGGTTTCCGGTGAGCTGCCTGGTTGCGTCTTTAGCTGCTGGAGTACCGTTTCCATCTGCCGGTTGCGCTCGCGGGTTTCCTCCAGATCCCGTTCGATGCCGCGCAGCACATCCTCGTGATTGGCAAGAAGCTGGGCCTGGTCGAGGATCGCTGCGAGCCCTTCGGCTGCGCGGGCGAGGTAGATCTGATCTTCCTGGGTCCAGTTGCGCGATGAATAGGGTGTGAGGAGGATCAAAGCGCCGAGTTCGCTGGGTTGTTTGGTCCGGATCGGCGCGACGAGCAGGTGGCCGGATTTGGGCAGCCGAAGCGTGCTGCTCAGGAACTTCAAGTCGGAGGAAGCGCTGCTGGCCGGGAGACGAAGCGGTGCGTGTTTCTGAATGGCGGATGCGATCATCGGCAAGTGCCTGGCCGAAATCTGGGCGCCGCCGATTTCGTGTTCGAGCACCTGATCGAAGCCGCAGAAAATGAGGATTTCGTCGCTGCTGGTCGGGCGAGAAACGACCAGGCAAATATCCGCTACGAGTGCGTACGATACGATCTCCGACGCCTTCCGGCAGACCGAGAGCATGTCTCCTTCGAGACCCAGGCTCATGAAGTCCGCAAACAGATTCGAGGGCAGATTGACCCGCTTCCGCTCCGGTGTGGGCCGTACAACCGGCGGGACCGGAGCGGGAGGCGAGAAAGCTGCCGGTATGATTCGCTGGGGCAGCGTGAGCAGCACCGGCAGCGCTGCGATCTGCGAAAGCCTTAAGATCCCGGTTGCGATCTCGGCAGGCGAACCGATCGCAAGTCCGGCGACCTCGCCCATGATGAGGACGAGCAATAACGAGACCCCGTACCCCCAGACCGGCGGGCGGAGCCGAACAAGCAGCAGCAGACCGGCAGCCCCGATAACGATCGAAAGCGCAGCCCAAATCATCGGTCCCGTCAGCCAGGCGGCGGCTTGCGGGACGGTTTGCAGACCGGCGCCCAGCCCGGCGACAGTGAGCACCAGGATAAGGGAGGTCAGGATCAGTGCAGCTGCGTCGCCTGTGCGGTTGCGTTCCGGAAAAGCCCATAGCCAGACCAGGACCGCTACGGAGGCCGTTGAAAGTCCGCGCTCGAGCACCGGCAGTAAAACTGCGTCGCCGCCCGCGGCGACCTGGAAGAGCGCTGCAACGGACAATCCCAGGCGGAACGCAACCAGCACAGCCAGCCCCAATAGCATACGGCCCGCAGGAAAATTCGTTTCCGAAGCATTCCTGCCGAACACGACGATGATGGTTCCGAACAGGATCAGCGTGATCGACAGTTGGTGAAAAAATACCCCTGCAGGAGTCGTCAGCAGAGAAGTGAGTTCTTCCATAATCTTAAAAATTATAGCACGGGGCCTGATTCGGAGCTTTGAAAAACGGCCTCAAAGGATGCGCATAGCGCCATTGAGAAAGCCATCGCATGGCCAAAATAGAGTATTGCCAGGATGATCAGGAAACCCTTATAATCAACCTGTCATGGTTGATATAAGAACCTATCCGAAAATTGAGGCGGCGATTTGGGGGGCGGCTGCGGCTCCGCCGCAATTTTCGGATAGGTTCTAAATCTAAAGACAAAAGGAGGTGGATACCGTGTTCAAGACTGGCGAAAGCGGCCAGGGGCTTGTCGAATACGCGCTGATCATGGCTCTCGTATTCGTCGTTGTCATGATCATGATCGTCATCTATGGTCCTGCAGTTGGGAATCTGTTCAGTAATATCATCGTTAATTTTTAGAAGTCACCAAATTCTTTGCCCCCGGCAGTACTCATTTCGAAAATTGGCCCGTAGCACACGGGCCTTTTTTCTTTAAGAAGGACCGGTCCTAAGTTAGCCGTTTCATACGATCGATTTCGACACCGACGGATTCGGCAAACCGTACCGCGCCGGGCTTTTCGACCCGGACCCGAACGCGGTCAGCCCGCTCGGTTTCCAGGGCCGCCTCGGCGATAGCCTCTGCGAGCGCTTCGACCGTGCGTTTGCCAGACCCCTCCGCAAGGGCGATTGCTTTTTTAGCCACCGTGCGATAATTGACCGTGTGGTCGATGTCGTCGCTTTCGCCCGCGCGCCGCAGATCGGCCTCGATCTCGATATTGATCAGGATGTCCTGTGGTTTCTCCCTCTCCCAATCGTTGACGCCGATGATGCCGCGGGCGAGCAGGTTTTTGATGATGATTTTGTCCATTTTTGATCCTTTTATGGAAACGAATTTACGACCCCACCATCGACCAGCAGCATGACCCCGGTGATATAGGACGCCGCCGGCGAGACGAGAAAGCACGCCGCCCGGGCAAATTCATCCGGTGTACCCATCCGGCCCAGTGGGATCTGTCCGGTGATCAGGGCTTTTTCTTCCTCCTCCGTGGTTCCACCGGCCTGGGCGCGGCCGCGCATCAACTGGGTGACCCGGTCCGTTTGAGTCCAACCAGGCAGGATCGAGTTGATCCGGATCCCATCCTGCCCAAGTTCCCGGGCAAGGGATTTGGTCAAGGCCGCCGTTGCGGCCCGGACGGTGTTGGATAGGACCAGGTTGTCCAGCGGTTGGCGGACGGTGAAAGAGGTCACGGACAGGATTGCCGGGGTATCCGACCGGCGCAGGTGGGGGAGGGCAGCCCGGATCAGGCGGACGTGCACCAGGAAAGAGAGTTCGACGGCGGCGTCCCAGGCGTCGTCGTCAAATTTCTCGAACGGACCTACCGGCGGCCCACCGGCGTTGGCGACCAGGATGTCAAGCCCGCCGAAAGCGTCGGCAGCTGCGGCGACCAGGTGCCCGGGAGTTTCCCGGTGGGTCAGATCGCCCGGAAAACCGACCGTTGCGCCGGCGCTCCCGTTGAGCTCGGCCACCGCGGCTGCCAGCCTGTCGGGGTCGCGCCCATTCAGGGCGACATGGGCGCCTTCCTGCGCCAACAGGCCGGCGACTGCAAAACCGAGTCCCTTTGAAGAGCCGGTGACCAGGGCGCGTTTTCCGTTCAGGTTCAGTTCCATCCGGTGACAACCTCGATTTGCTCGTCGACGAGGACAGGGTCGGGCGGATCGTCCTCGATCCAGACGATGATTTTTTCGACGATCATAACACCACCTTCCAAAGTATAATTGGCGTCATGGATAATTCAAGGGGCTGGGCGCTCGTGATCGGAATCCTTGCCATCCTGGCGTTTGGGATGTTTATGATCGTATCGACGATCCGCGCGCTCGGAGAACAAGCGCTCGCCCCGGTACAGCGATTTGAGGATGTCGGCGATACGATCGGGACACAGGTCGCGGACGTCCTGAACCCGACGGCGACGGTCCTCCCGGACCCGGTTGCCATCGTCCACGACGTGCGCACCCTGGCGCGTTTCGAAACGGTCCAGTATTCGATCGAGCGGGTCATCACCGCGGAGAGCGGGCAGAACATCTTCAGCGGCCTGTTCGGCGACCGGCTGCTGTTCGTGGCGCACGGCATCGTGATCGCCGGCGTCGATATGCAGAAGCTTCAGCCGGAGGACCTTCGCCTGGAAAACGGCGTGCTCTACGTCCGCCTGCCGCCGCCAGAGATCTTCATTGCTACACTCGATAATGAGAAGTCCTACGTTTACGATCGGGACACCGGCCTCCTTTCAAAGGGCAACGTGGATCTTGAGACCGAAGCACGGCGGGTCGCCGAAGAGTCGATCGCCGAAGCTGCCCTCGAAGACGGTATCCTCGAAACCGCCCGGCGGAACGCCGAATTGTTTTTCTCGCTGCTCTTTCGGGATCTCGGCTACCCGGCCGTGATCTTCGAGCCGGTGGAGTGATTGCTCGGTCGTCAATAACGCCGGCGTGTCCAGTCCCGGTTCCCGTACTTCGTACTTTGCCACGCAATTGCGGACTGCCGCTCGCCCGGTGACAGTTCTAAGTCCTCCGTGCAGATCCCCAACGCCTGTATAAATCCGCCCCGGACCGCCTCGGCGGCTTCTTCCCATGCGACCCGGCGACCCAGCACCGCTTCGACCGTCGTTGCCTTTCCCGGAACGCGTTTTGCTGCTGCGGTCCGATCCTCGGGCGTCTCAAAAGCCAGGGCGCCGGCGATCCGGGCCAGGTCGCCATGGAGCGGGATCGTCCCGTGCTGCAAGACGCCGCCTCGCCGCCGGACCTGCGCACTCCCGACCAGCTTGCGTCCCTCCCAGGTGATTTCCCAATCGGATGGGACCTCGAAACAGACCGGTCCCGGCGAGTTTTCAACCCGCTCGTAGCGTTCCCGGGTGACCGCCGGCACGGCCAAATTTTCCAGCCCGGCCAGCAGCGCCGCGGCGATGCGTCGATAACTTTGCAGCACACCGCCTTGCATCAGCGGGTGATCATCCGCCGCCGCGACCGAGTAAGTCAGTTCGTCGACGTGCAGGATCGCCTTGCCGCCCGTCGGCCTGCGGACGACGTCCCAGCCGTGCGCTAACAGCCCGGCTTCGTCGACCTCCCTGTAGCGCTGCCCGTATCCGAGCGACAGGCAGGCCGGCTCCCAGCGGTATAAGCGCAGCGTCGGCGGTGATGCGCCGGCCGAGACGGCCTCGAGGATCGCCTCGTCCACGGCCATGTTCCAGGCGCCCGGAGAGGGTGGATCGAGGAGGATGCGCCATGGGGTGGTGTCTTCCATTCTGGTATTTTAGCCGATCGAAAACCCCTGTCTACGCATGCACGCATCTATTATGATTACACCATGACCGCTCCCCGCAGGTCCCCCCTCTTTTCTCGCCTGTGGCACGGTGCCGATTACAACTACGAACAGTGGCTCGATTATCCCGAGGTGCTCGCCGAGGATTTTCGCCTGATGCGGCTTGCCGGGTGCACGGCCATGTCGGTGGGGATCTTCTCATGGGCTGTGCTCGAACCCGTCGACGGCGAGTACACGTTCGAATGGCTGGATGGCCTGATGGACGAGCTGGATCGGAATGGGATCAAAGCGATCCTGGCGACGCCCAGCGCAGCCCATCCGGCCTGGCTTTCAAAGCAATCCCCCGAAGTCCTGCGGGTCGATCGGGAAGGCCGCCGGATGCCGCACCGCCACAGGCAGAACTTCTGCTGGACCGCTCCCGTTTTCCGGGAAAAAATCACTGCGATCAATACCAGGCTCGCAGATCGTTATAAGGACCACCCGGCATTGCTGCTCTGGCACGTCTCGAACGAGTACCCGTCCACGCCGTGCTACTGCACGACCTGCCTGGAAGGGTTCCGAAGTTGGCTGAAGGCGCGCTACGGAGACCTGGACAAGCTCAACCACGCCTGGTGGGCCACTTTCTGGAGCCACCGTTTCACGGACTGGGAAGAGATCGAACCGGTCGACCCGTCGAGCAACGGGATGATGCTGGATTGGAAACGCTACAACAGCGATCAGGCCCTGGACTTCTTCCTGCACGAGGCCGCTCCGCTCCGCCGGATCGCTCCGGATATTCCTGTCACGACCAATTTCATGGCTTCGGACGTCGGCCTGGATTATTGGAAATTCGCCGAGCACGTCGATCTGGTCAGCTGGGACAGCTACCCGGAATGGCACGTCGGCGACGACGTTCAGACGGCGATCAAGACCGCATTTTTCCACGATATGCACCGGGGATACAAGGACGGCCAACCCTTTTACCTGATCGAGTCTTCACCCAGCCAGACCAACTGGCAACCGCTCAGCCGGCTGAAACGCCCGGGCCTGCTCAATCTGGCCTGCGCGCAGGCCCTCGCTCACGGCGCGATGGGGGTGAACTATTTCCAATGGCGGCAGAGCCGCGGCGGGGAGGAAAAGTTCCACGGCGCCGTCGTCGGGCACCGCGGCGGGGAGGGCGCCCGGGTTTTCAAGGATGTGGTCGAGGTCGGCGAGATGCTGGCTGGGTTGGCGGACCTGGCCGCAGCGCGTACGCCGGCCCGCGTCGCCCTGGTTTACGATTACGAAAACGAATGGGCGCTGAACCTGGCCTACCTGCCGCGCAAGGCTTTCAAGGAATACCAGGGGGTCTGCATCGAACACTACGCCAACTTCTGGCGGATGGGGATCCCCATCGACCTGATCAGCGGGCGCGGCGGTCTGGGTGGGTATGCCCTGGTCCTGGCGCCGATGCTCCACCTGGTCGCCCCGGAAACGGCGGCCCGGTTGGCGGAGTTTGTCCGCTCCGGCGGCACGCTGGTCACCACCTTTCTGACCGGTTGGGTCGGCGAGAGCGATCTCGTCCACCTGGGCGGCTATCCGGCTCCGCTCGGCGAGATGCTCGGGACCGACATGGTCGAGTTTGACACGTTCGGCGCCGGCCAGGGCGTCTCGATCGAACCCGCCCCGGGAAATTCGCTGGGTCTTACCGAGACTGCGACCGCCGGGCGATACGCCGAACTGCTCGCACCCACGTCCGCAGAACCGCTGGCCGTGTACGGGGGCGAGTTCTACCGGGGAGTCCCGGCGGTGACCGCCAACCGGTACGGCGCCGGTACGGCTTACCATCTCGGCGCTTACACGGACGAAGCCTTCCTTGCACACTTCTACCATCGTTTGTCGACCCGCCTGGCGCTCGAGATCGGACCGGTCCATGATCTGCCCGATGGGGTGACCACGCGCGTGCGCGAGATCGATGGGAAGCGATACCTGTTTGCGATGAACTTCAAATCGAATTCGCAAACCATCCACCTGGAAGAAGGAACCTGGTCACCGATCGCCGGTGGTGAGCCGGTAGGGGTGGTAACACTGGAGGGTTTTGGTATAAAGGTATTCACCAATGGTTCTTCTTAAACGTCCACCGTCGATTCCCCGCGCAGCTGCCCTGACTCTGCTGGCCGTGTTGGCCGCCTGTTCGCCGTCCGCTGTCGCGACACAAGTACCCCCTGCGGCGCAGATCGCCACCCCCGAGACTCAAATGACTTCGAATCCCAATGACCTGCCCGAATCAACCGCCGCCCCCGCCGTTCCGATCGCCACTCCCGAACCGGTCGCGATCGATCTCGCCAACCCGAGTTTTGAGGAGGGCCATACCGGCTGGATCTCGGCCGGCAGCGGGGAAGCCCTCCTCGAGTCAGGCGGTCATGAAAGCGAGACCCGGCTGACACATCAAGGGGAGGGTGAATTCCGTTTGGAGACCACCCTGGCTTTGAGCGGTCTTTCGGATGGTTGGGTTACGCTGCGCGGTTGGGCGCGGTCCAGCGGTGGACAAGATGAGGTCTTTGCAGCGTTGGCGTGCGGCGCAGAAGAGCGGCGGGTCCACATCCCGTCCACCCTGCCGGGCTATCGCTGGATCAATTTCGTCGTTTCGCTGGAGGTGACCGGCGGATCCTGCACGATCCGGCTGGTCACCGACGGGAACGCCGGATCCTGGACCAGCTTCGACGATTTTACGCTGCTGACCGGTCGGTCCGCCCTTTCGATTCTCGGGGCGGATATTTCCAGCCTGAGCAAATCGGAGGACTTCGGGGGGATGTACCGCGATCCCGATGGGACCGCCGGCGACGCCCTTGCGATCATGAAATCGCACGGGTTGAACTATGCCCGCCTGCGGGTCTTTTTCGATCCGGCAGACGGTTATCACAACAAAGATAAGCTGCTCGAGATGGCCGTCCGGCTCAAGGAGCAGGGGATCGGATTGCTGGTGGACTTCCATTATTCGGACAACTGGGCGGACCCCGGGAAACAGAACAAGCCGGCTGCTTGGGAGGACCTGGATTTCGAAGCCCTCAAACAGGCATTGTATGACCACACGTATGACGTTTGCAGCGCGCTGGTGCAGCAGGGGACGCCGCCGCAAATGGTCCAGGTCGGGAACGAGATCAATGCCGGGATGCTCTGGCCGGACGCCATGTACGACCAGATGGATAACCTGGCGGACCTGCTAAAGACCGGCTACCAGGCGGTCAAGGACTGCTCACCGGATACGCTCGTCATGCTGCATATCGCCGAAGGCGGCGACAACGAACTGGCCAAGTGGTGGTTTGGAAATATCACCGGGCGCGACGTACCATTCGACCTGATCGGGATCTCGTATTACCCGTTCTGGCATGGCACGCTGGCCGAGCTGCAGTTCAATCTGAACGATATCTCGACCCGCTATGAAAAGGACGTTGTCGTGGTCGAGACAGCATATGGCTTCACGACCGAAAACGGCGATTTCCTGGCGAACATTTTCGGTCCGGACATGGAAACGCCGGGGTATCCGATCAGCCCGGCAGGCCAGGCCGCCTTCATGCGGGACGTGATGGCCGTCGTCCGCGCCGTGCCAAACGGACGCGGTCTCGGTGTTTTCTACTGGGATGCAACCTGGACCGCAGTAGAAGGGAACGGTTGGGATAACATGGACCCCTCTTCGGGCAATGCCTGGGAAAACCAGGCGCTGTTTGATTACGAAGGCATCATCCTGCCGGCGTTTGATGCATATCTTTTCCCATAAAGAAGTGAAAGGGAGAAGCCGATGGGCCGGCGGCGACGACAGCCGCCGCCGGCCCATCGGCTTCCTCTTTTCGATTTACAAATCCTTGACAAAAGCGGAGAATCTGCATATAGTTGCGTTATCAACAGTTGAATTGTCAACGATTTTTACAGGGTCCATGGAAGACGAAGTGAGCTTGTACACCACCCTGAAGGAAATTTATTTTTCCATCGACAACGGGGATAGGCAGTTGCTAGAGGGCTATAATCTTTCCGTTCCCCGCTATTACCTCCTTAAACATATCGCAGAAAACCCGGGGATCACGCTCACCCAGCTGAGCAGCCTGATGATGACCGATAAGAGCAATATCACGCGACTGATCAAAAGCGTTGAACACGAGGGATACGTCCGCCGGCAAAAGCACGTGACCGACGGCCGGGCGATCAGTCTGTACCTGACCGATTCGGGCCGAGTGCGGGTCGCTGAGGCGATCGACGCCCACGATGCGTTCACCACCGAGCGATTTTCCCGGATTCACGAACAAGCCAATGGAATACTACCCGAGCTGGTCGAAATCAAATCCATGCTGGAAAACCAGCTCATCAGCCGTAATGAGGCTGCTTGAATTCCGAAGCACGAGAAAGGAGGTGCCCGCTTGAGCGGATATCCCGACACTCCTGGTCCAACCAAAATCTAAACAACCGAGTGGTTTCCTGCCGCAAGGCGGCAGCCGCCGTACAATATCAAAGGAGTAAGTTGTAATGAACAAGAAATTCCTCCCCCTTCTGGCCGTCCTGCTGATCGTTTCGCTGATCCTCGGCGCATGCCAGCCCGCCACCCCAGAGGCGACGCAAGCCCCCAGGCCGACCGAAGACATGGCCGAGCCAACCGAAGACATGGCTGAGCCAACCGAAGACATGGCCGAGCCGACCGAAGACATGGCCGAGCCGACCGCAGGGGCCGTCGTGCCTGACGCGACGATCCGGATCTGGGCGGATGACACCCGCGCCGCGGTCCTGGTCGGTCTTGCGGACAGCTTCCTGGCGACCTACAACGTCGAACTCGTCGTCGAAGAGGTCTCGGGTATCCGCGATCAGTTCATCATCGCCGCCCCGCAAAACGAAGGCCCCGACATCATCGTCGGCGCCCACGATTGGATCGGTTCGCTGATCGCCAGCGGTCTGCTCGCCCCGCTCGACCTGGGCGCCAAGGCCAGTGAGTTCACCGACCTTTCCCTGCAGGGCTTCACCTACTCGGACGGCCAGCTCTACGGTATGCCGTACGCCACCGAGAACCTGGGCTTTTTCTACAACACCGAGCTCATTTCGGAAGCTCCCGAGACCTGGGCCGAGGCAATGGAGATGGGCCAGGAACTGATGGATGCTGGGCAGGTCTCCTATGCCATGGCGCTGGCCGGTGCGCCGACTTATGACGGCTTTCCTGTCCAAACTGCTTTCGGGGGTTACGTGTTCGGTCTCAATGCCGACGGCAGCTGGAACCCCAACGACATCGGTCTGAACTCCGAAGGCGAGATCGCCGCGATGACCTTCCTGCGCGAGCAGATCGTGCTTGGCCGCATCCCTGACAGCTTCGACTGGGACACCGCGCACACCCTGTTCGAAACCGGCGAGACCGCCTTCCTGATGGCCGGTCCGTGGGCGCTCGAGCGCATCCGCGCCTCCGGCGTCCCATACGCCGTGACCAGCTTCCCCGCCGCCGAACCTGGCGGCGAGCCGGGCGCGCCGTTCCTGGGCGTCCAGGGCTTCATGGTCAATGCCTTCAGCGAGAATATCCTGCTGGCGCAGGCCTTCCTGACCGAGTTCGTGGCAACGCACGAAGTCATGCAGCAGCTTTACCTGACCGGCAACCGGCCTTCAGCCTTCCTGTCGGTCCTTGCGGCCACGGATGATCTCGACCTGGCGGCGATGGATGTCGCCGGCGCAAACGCCGTCCTGATGCCTTACATCCCCGAGATGGGTTCGGTGTGGGGCGCCTGGGGCAGCGGTGTGACTCTCGCTCTGACCGGTGAACTGCCGGTTGAGGACGCGATGAACGACGCCGTCGTGCAGATCCAGGCCCTGATCCAGGGCGCCCTGGCCGGGATGGTCAACATCCCCGGCAGCTGGCAGGTCGCCGGTGCGGGCTGCGGCTCCGATTGGGATCCCGCTTGCCCGACCTCCGCGCTAACAGACAACGGTGACGGCACCTGGAGCGGGACCTTCTCGATCCCCGCCGGCTCGTACGAATACAAAGCCGCCCTGGACGGATCCTGGGCTGTGAATTACGGCTCGGATGGTCTCCAGGATGGGCCGAACTACGCGCTCGAACTCGCGGCGGACAGCTCCGTCACCTTCACCTACGACGGTGACACGAAGCTGGTTACCGTTACCATCGAGTAAGTTTCGACCGAAAGGGCCGGGGAGACATTCTCCCCGGCCCTTTCTCTTTACCATCCGCCCGGAGGTCAAATGTCGACCTTGTCCATGCAAAAAATCGCCGGCAAAGGGGATTCTCCGTCGGCCGTGATCTCTTCGATGCTGCTGCGGCTGGGCGTCGTCCTGGTGTTCGATGTATTCATTATTTATGTCATCGCCAATCTGATACGTCTCGGTTACTATACGTTGTCCATCCCTGTGATCGCGGTGGCGATTTTTGTTAACGTCGTCCTCCTGATTGCCCGGCTGGCACCCATCCGCTGGATGGCGATCGGGATCTCTTTTATGATCCTGTTCACGATCTATCCGATCTTTTTCACGGTCTGGGTCGCATTCACGAACTACGGCGACGGCCACCTCCTCAGCAAAGAAGTCGCCATCACCCAGATTCTCAGTCAAAAATTTCTGCCCGAAGCAGGAAAAGCCTACACCTGGACGGCCTACAGGAACGACCTGGGTGACTACGTGCTCTATCTGGTCGACACGACCGACGGGAGCGTCTTTCTCGCCCGCGAAGGGGAGACGCTGACCGAATCGGCGCCCGGCGTAGAAGGGGTCGGCGAGCTGGATGCCAACGGCATCCCGATCGAGATCGAGGGGTACACCCGGTTGAACGTCCTGGCCGCAGCGGCCGACCCAAACCTGCCGGAAATCCTGTTTGGAGATCCGGAAAATACGATCCAGATCCGATCTCCTTCCGAGGCGGCCGAACTTATCTCTCTTTATGAATACGACCCGGAACTCGACGCGATGGTCAGCAACGCCGATGGGACGGTTTATCGGAACCTCGACGGGACCTTCACCTCCCAAACCGGACGCACGGTCATCCCGGGATTCGTCGCCACGATCGGTTGGACCAATTTCACTAACTTTTTTAGCAGTCCTGCCCTGCGCGGGCCTTTGATCCGGATCATCGGCTGGAACTTTGCCTTTGCGATCCTGACCGTCCTGACCTCCTTCGGGCTAGGCCTGGCGATCGCGATCTTTTTCAACGATCCGGATTTCCCCTTCAAGAAGTTGATCCGATCCTTACTCCTGGTTCCGTACACGATTCCGGCCCTGATCACGATCCTGATCTGGCGCGGGATGATGAACCCTGAACTGGGTGTGATCAACCGGACTCTGCAGAACCTGATCGGTTTTTCTCCCCCCTGGTTTACGGACCAATGGTGGGCGAAGATCGCGATCCTGATCGTCAACCTCTGGTTGAGCTACCCCTATTTCATGCTGATATGCAGCGGCGCGCTGCAGTCGATCCCGACCGAGCTTTACCAGGCCGCCGAGGTCGACGGCGCCTCGCCCTGGCAGCGCTTCCGGCGCATCACCCTTCCGCTGCTGCTCGTCGCCGTGGGTCCGCTGCTGATCGCTTCGTTCACTTTCAACTTCAACAACTTCAACCTGATCTATCTGTTTATCGGCGGCGGCCCGCCGATCGCCGGCGCCTCAACGACCGCCGGGCACACCGATATCCTGATTAGCTACGTGTACAACCTGGCCTTTTCGGGCGGTCGGGGGGTCAATTACGGTTTTGCGTCGGCGATCACGATCATCATTTTCCTCGTCGTCGGTGCGATCACTCTTTACCAATTCCGATACACCAACATGTGGGAGGAGGTCAGCGAAAATGTCTAGCGCCGGCGTGTTTAAGCGGTACCGATCCTCCATGAAACTCCAGAAGCGGGTCAGCACCGGCGTCCGGCTGCTGGTCGCCGTGCTGCTGATCTATTTCTCCGTTTTCCCGATCCTCTGGATCATTTCTGCCTCCTTGAACCCGGGGAACACCCTTTCAACCGCCAGCCTGGTGCCGCGCAACATCGGGTTTGATAATTTTAAAACCCTCCTTAAAGGCGACCCAACTTTCGGGTGCTCCAGGATCTCAGAAGCGATCCCCACCACTTTCACCGGCGCGCAGAGCTTCGAATCGGTCATCCTCTACTGCACCTGGCTGAAGAACTCGATCAAGATTTCATCCATCACGACCCTGCTTTCCATCTCAATCACGACGATGGCTGCGTACGCGTTTTCGCGTTTCAGGTTTCGCGGCCGGCAGACGATGCTCAAGGGTATCCTGATCATCAACGTCTTCCCCGGCATCCTGGCGCTGGTTGCCATCTTTTTGATGGTTTCCCAGATCGGGGACATCTTCCCCAGTTTCGGGTTGAATACACATGCCGGTCTGATCCTGGTGTATATGGGGGGCACGATGGGGGTCAATATCTGGTTGATGAAAGGCTATCTCGACACGATCCCGCGCGACATCGACGAATCCGCCATGGTGGACGGCGCTTCCCAGTGGCAGATCTTCACCCGCCTGATCCTGCCGCTGCTGCGGCCGATCCTGATCGTCGTCGGCATCCTCAGCTTTATCGGCACCTATGGGGACTTCATCCTCGCCCGCATCCTTCTGAAAAGCTCCGAGCATTACACGCTGATGGTCGGGCTGCAGATTTTCACCGCCGGGCAGTTTTCCCAGAAATGGGGTGCGTTCGCAGCGGGCGCGCTGATTGGGGCGCTGCCGATCATGATTATTTATCTGCTGCTGCAGGACTACATCGTCGGCGGTCTGACACAAGGGGCCGTTAAAGGTTGACCGGATGTTCGATCGCCTGGTCCGGTTGATCCCATATGCCCTGCTCGGGTCGTTCATCCTGCTTGTCCCGAAGATGGGCGACCGGGGCTACGAGCAGCGGCCGTTCCCGCTCAATCCGGGGTCGAACGACCCGGCCTTCATGAACCTGTTCGAGGATGTGACCCGGTCCGCCGGGATCGCCTCGACCCGGACCGGCACGGACCGGCTCATCGGGCAAGCGTGGGGGGATATCGATCAGGACGGCTGGCCGGATTTGTACCTGACCG
The DNA here is from genome assembly GCA_035512695.1 of Anaerolineales bacterium. Taxonomy (GTDB): domain Bacteria; phylum Chloroflexota; class Anaerolineae; order Anaerolineales; family JABWBV01; genus DATDOR01. The sequence goes on from DATKDL010000196.1 coordinate 19,465, forward strand.
ACCCGGGCGGCGCCAATATGCTTTACCAGAACCAGGGTGATGGGACCTTCCTGCCCTGGCCCGCTGAACGGATTGACCCGCTGGCGGACAGGCTATCCTCCGGGGCCGTCTTCGCCGATTTCGACAACGACGGCTACCCCGATCTCTACGTTTTGAACCGCAGCCAGCCGAACGTCCTGTTCCGCAACGACGGCGGCAAGCGCTTCATCGATGTGACCGAACAGGCCGGCGTCGGGGATCCGTACGACGGGAAAACGGCCGCCTGGGGCGATTACGACGGCGACGGTTTCCTCGACCTTTACGTCGCCAACTGGTCCTGCTACCCGGACTGCGCCCGCTCATCGGAAGGTGACATCGATGCCCTGTTCCGCAACAACGGCGATGGGACATTCACGAATGTCGCGCGCTTGCTGGGCAGCAAAGTCGCCGGCGGGGGCTTTGTCGCCAGCTGGGTCGATTACGACAACGACGGCGATCTCGATCTTTACCTGGTCAACGATGTCTTTATCAACGAACGCGGCAATGCGCTGTGGCGCAACGACGGCCCCGGCTGCGACGGGTGGTGTTTCACCGAGATCTCGGCCGAGGCCGGTGCGGATACGCGCCTGATGGGGATGGGCCTGGTCACGGTTGATTACGATAACGACGGGGATTTCGATTTCTACTTTTCGAACGCCGGCGAAATGGTCCTGCTCAACAATCTTGGCGACGGCCGGTTCCTGGACGTGGCCGCCCCGGCCCGGGTCGGCGCCGGGGCGAACGTCATTGCCTGGGGCACCGTTTCCCCCGATTTCAACAACGACGGCTTCCCGGACATCTACCTGGCGGTGACCGACATTCTGCCTGATGGAATTCCCCACAACCAGCTGTTTCATAACCTGGGTAACGGGACCTTCGAAAACGTCTCGAACCAGCTCGGACCGGGCCACGACGGGCGGACTCTGGGCGTGGCCGCCGCAGATTACGACCGCGACGGCTGGGTCGATCTCGTGATTGGCGATTACGAGCGGGGGTACAGCCTTTTCCGCAACAATCGCTCCGGCAGTGCATCGAACGGCCGCATCGCGGTCCGCGTGCTCGGCGGCGGGACCGTGAACGCCGATGCGATCGGCGCGCGGGTCACGGTAGAAACCTCAACCGGGCTGCGCCAGATGCAGGAGGTCCAGAGCGGCTCCAGCCTGAGCGGCGGGAATTCGCTCGTCCTCCACTTCGGTCTTGGTTCGGCCGAAATCCGCACGTTGACGGTCCGTTGGCCCGATGGTGCGGAGAAGACGATCCGGGGTCTGCAGGCGAATCACGAATACACGATCCCATATCCCGACCCGAAGCAGGATGCCGCGCGCCCGCTCGTCCAGGCGGCCGGCGTGCTCGTGATGCTGGTCGGCATCGCACTCAATCTCAGACCCGGCGACCGTAAGCCGGAGAAGGAGCAGACTGATCGTCACAACACCTGAGTGGGTTCATCATGCCGTCTTTTACCAGATCTTTCCGGACCGGTTCTCCAGGTCCCCACGCTCCACCCCGCTCCCGGGGGTCAGGCTTAAACCCTGGGGGACCCCGCCCGAAGAGCAGGGTTTCCAGGGCGGCGATCTGCGCGGGATCGTCGACCGGCTGGGGTATCTGAAAGATCTGGGCGTCAACGCGATATATCTCAACCCGATCTTCTCCTCCGCCGCCAACCACCGCTATCATACCTACGATTATTTCCAGGTTGATCCGCTCCTGGGGGGGAACGAAGCGTTGCGCGAGCTGCTCGATGAGGCCCATGCAGCCGGGATGAAGGTCATCCTGGATGGCGTCTTCAACCACGCCAGCCGCGGTTTCTGGCCTTTTCACCACATTCTGGAGAACGGGGCGAACTCTCCCTATCTCGACTGGTTCCATGTCCAGGGTTTCCCGCTGCGGCCGTATTCTTCGGATACAAACAACCCTGCAAACTACGCAGGCTGGTGGGGGCACGCCGCCCTCCCCAAAATCAACACGGACAACCCCGGCGCCCGGCAGTACATTTTCGACGTCGCCAAATATTGGATCGACTTCGGCGCGGACGGCTGGCGTCTGGACGTCCCGGCCGAAATCGATGACGATGCGTTCTGGCGGGAGTTTCGCCGGATCGTCAAAACGGCGAACGCAGACGCCTACATCCTCGGCGAGATCTGGCATGAGGCCCGGCGCTGGCTGCAGGGCGACCAGTTCGACGCTGTGATGAATTACTATTTTGGGAAGTCTTGCGTCTCGTTTTTCGCCCGTGAAACGCTTTCGCATGACTTCAAACATCCTGACTACGCCCTCAAACAGATTGACGCCCTGGAATTCGCATCGCAGATCGACGACTTCCTCGGTCTTTATGACTGGCAGATCATCCTGGCCCAGATGAACATGCTGGACAGCCACGACACCCCCCGGGCGCTGCACTTGATGGGGGAATCCAAAACCGCCGTGCGGCTCTCGGTCCTGATGCAGATGACGATGCCCGGTGCGCCCTGCATCTACTATGGCAGCGAGATCGGCATGACCGGTGCGGGAGATCCATACTGCCGGGCGGCGTTTCCGTGGGAGCGCCAGGAGAGCTGGGATTCGGATTTGCTGGCGTTTTACAAGCGCGTGATCGAGCTGCGCCGCACGCATGAGGTCCTACGCACCGGCGATTATCGATGTCTCACCGCCGAGGGGACCGGTCTCGTCTTCCGACGGAGGATCAACGGTTCCGAAGCCATCATCGGGATTAACGCCGGCGATACAGAGGCGGTTTGCCCCGTCTCGTCTGAGAATCTCCAGGAGCGCGCCTATTACCGGGTCTGGCCTCGTAACAACGGTGAGGTGGTCGATCTGACCGGCGACCAACTCTCGGTGATCATCCCGGCGCGCGAGGCGGTCGTCCTCGTCAACCAGCGCGGCTGAACCGATCCTCTCCGCACATCCGATGACCGTCGAGAAAAAGAGGCCTTCCAGCTCCGGGTTCCGCGATGTCGTCTTTGGACCGCAGATCCTGCCGGAGAACCGGGTTGCGACCCATATCCGCAACCAAACCGGCATCCGGCACCTGCACCGCCGCTCGCCGGTCGTCGCCAGGCCGGACACCCCCGTGGCGCTCACCGTGACGACCTCCGGGGAAATCCCTTTTGATGCCGTCGTCTGCCGGTACCGGACCGGTACGCTTGAACCAGTCGAGCTGCCGTTCACCACGGACCGGGTGGACTGGGACGATATGCGCTGGGATTACGTCCGGTACTGGGAGGCCGTGCTGCCCGGGTTTCCGGACGGGTCGATCGTCCGCTACACGATCACGGCCCGGGTCACGGGCACCGATCGGTGGGTGTTTGCCGATACCCAAATTGATACAAAGTATCAATCAGCGGATGAGGCCGATAACGCCACCGTGTTCGCTTTTTCGGTCGACGGATACACGGTGCCGGATTGGGCGCGATCGGCCCGTGTCTACCACATCTTTGTGGATCGCTTCTCGCCCGGCGCAGGAAAGGGGTGGAGCGGTGAAACCGATTTACGGGCCTATCACGGCGGGACTCTCGGGGGAGTCATCGACCATCTCGACTACATCCATTCGCTGGGCTTCAACGCCATCTGGCTGTCGCCGATCTTTGCAAGCCCGAGCCATCACGGATACGACGCCACGGATCTGTTCCAGGTGGAACCCAGGCTCGGTACAAACGAGGACCTGGAAGCCCTGCTCCGGCTGGCGCACGATCTCGGGATCCGGATCATCCTCGATTTCGTGCCGAACCACTGGTCTGATGAGCATCCGACCTTTGTTCACGCGGTCGAGATCCCCAACAGTCCTTTCCGTGACTGGTATCACTGGGATGAATGGCCGCACAGCTACAGGTCATTCTTCGACGTGCCCACGATGCCGAAGATCAACCTGTCCGCCGGTTCGCCGGCGCGCGGGCACATGCTGGATGCGGCCCGCTACTGGCTGCAAAAGGGGGTGGACGGTTACCGGGTCGATCACGCCGAAGGCCCGCCCCCCGATTTTTGGCCGGATTTTCGCCGGGTCTGTCTCGAAACAAGGGGGGATGCCTGGCTGTTCGGCGAGGTCGGGCGGCCGCCGAACGTGGTGCGGACGTATGCGGGCGAGCTGCACGGCAACCTGGATTTCAACCTGGCCCGTGCGCTGCGGCATACTTTTGCCCTGGGGAATTGGCCGCTGAGCGCGTTCGAGGCTTTCCTGCAAAATCACCTAGAATACTTCCCGGATGACGATGTGAGTCCGGCGTTTTTGGACAACCACGACATGAACCGCTTCCTGTTCATCGCAGGCGGGGACGAGCGCCGACTGAAGCTGGCCGCCCTCGTCCTGTACACGCTGCCCGGCCCGCCGGTCGTCTACTACGGCACCGAGCGCGCCCTCTCCCAGGCTCGCAGCAACGATGACGGAGTCGGGCTGGATGAAGCCCGCCAGCCGGTGGATTGGCGGGACGAGACCGGCGCCGAGCTCCAGGCGTATTTCACCCGGTTGAACGCGTTGCGCTCGCGTTACCCGCCGGCGCAGGACGCCAACCGGCAGGTCGTCGTCATCGACGACGAACGCGGTTTGTACGCCTACCGCTGGCGGACGGAGGGCGGCGGGTACCTGGTCGTTTTGAACGCGGGCGAGACGGAGGCAAATATTTCGATCCCGGAATTTGGTGGGGATGATCCCGTCGATCTTCTAAACGGCCAACCGGTCCAGGCTCGAGACGGCAGGCTGGATATCACCCTGGCGGCCCAAACCGGTGCGTGGATCGCCGCGTTCTGACAATCACGCCTTTACCGATCCAGGAACGATAACAGCCCCGCCTTCGGTTCACCGCTTTCGTCCTGCGCATCCGTGTGCAGGTCCGCATCCCCACCCTCACTTCCCACCCTGAATTGCAGCCGGTAAAGGTGCGAGTACATTCCATCCTCCCCCAGCAGCGCCTCGTGCGTCCCCACCTCCACAATCCGCCCTGCGTCCAGGACGGCGATCCGGTCCGCATTCCTCACCGTCGACAGGCGGTGGGCGATGACGATCGTCGTCCGGCCCTGCATCAGCCGCTCGAGGGCCTCCTGGACGCGCCCCTCGCTCTCGCTGTCCAGCGATGAGGTGGCTTCGTCCAGCAGCAGGATGCGCGGGTCCTTCAGCAGGGCCCGGGCGATGGCGATCCGCTGCCGCTGACCGCCCGAAAGCCGCACACCGCGCTCCCCAACCGTCGTCTCGTAGCCGTTCGGAAACTGGGTGATGAACTCGTGCGCGTTGGCAGCCTCCGCCGCCGCGATCATTTCCGCCTCGGTCGCGTCCAGCCGCCCGTAAAGGATATTCTCCCGCACGCTGCCGCCGAACAGCAGGGTCTCCTGCGGGACGATGGCGATCGCCGCACGCAGCGAATCGATCTTAACCTCGCGTAAATCATGCCCGTCAACCTGGACGGTTCCGCCTGTCGGGTCGAAGAAGCGCGGGATCAAATTGACCAGCGTCGTCTTCCCGGCGCCGCTCGGCCCGACCAGTGCCAGGACCTCCCCGGTCTCCACTTCCAGATCGATCTCGTTCAGGATCCGCTCCTCCGGTTCGTCCATGTAAGCAAAAGACACGCCTTCGAACCGGATCCTCCCGGATACGGCCTTCAATACGGTCGCATCGGGTTTTTCAACGATATCGGACTGTGTGTCCAGGAGCTCGAAGATTCTTTCGGTCGCCCCGAGGGCTTCCTGCAGGTGCGACCAGAGGTTCGAGAACTGACCGATCGATCCCGCGATCGTCATCGTCAAGACCAGGAACATGAAGAGCTGTCCGGCGGTCAGCCGGCCCGCCAGGACTTCCCGGCCTCCGAACCAGAAAATCGATACCACGGCGGAAAAGCCGAGGAAAGTGATCAGCGGGCCAAAGACCGCGGACAGCCGGATCCGCCGCAGCGCCAGCCGCACCGTCTCCGCGATGCTCCGGGAAAACCGGTCCGTCTCATACGCTTCCCGCGAAAACGATTTGACCACCCGGATCCCGCTGAGCGCCTCTTCCACCACCGTGGTCGCATCCGCCAGCCCGTCCTGGACCGAGGCGGACAGCTTGCGCAGCCGCCGCCCGAAGACGATCGCCACCACCATCACCGTCGGGATCAGGGCGAGCATGAACAAGGTCAGCCGCCAGTCGGTGATGATGATCAGGACCAGCGCGCCGAAAAACGTGAGGATGTGCGAGAGGGCGGTTGAGACATCGCCGGTCACCAGGCCTCGAATCGTCGCCACGTCGTTGGTCAACCGGCTTACCAATTCGCCGGTCCGGCGCTGGTTGAAAAAGCTGAGGGACAGACCCTGCAGGTGCTGGAACAACCGGACGCGCAGATCGGCCATGACACGTTCGCCGATCGTGGCGAGCAGATAGCCGCGTACGAAATGGACCGCGCTCTGCGCTGCGAAAATCCCGATCAGGATCAAGGTGATCCGGTTGAGCAGCGCGAGGTCGTTCTCCTTGAAGACGGCATCGATCAGGAACTGCAGGGTGTAAGGACCCGCCAGGCTCAGGATGCTGGCGACGACGATGGCGACCAGCGCGATCGCAAACCGGCTCCGATAAGGATAGACGAAAACGAGCAGGCGGCCGATCCGGGCCGTGTCTACGGACCTTTTCATGGCACCGTGCCGAAGCAATCCACCCCACTTGTGACTGCTTCGTCGACCAGGCGAAATTCGCCGTCTCGCCACATATAGGTTGATAGCGTTTCCGTGCAGGCGCCGACGGAAGAATCGTAGGAGAGCTTTCGGGTTTGGAACGCCACCCCGCCGTCCAGGAAGCGATAATCGCCGGTGAGGAAGCCGCCGGTGTCGAGCAGCAGTTCCATCGTTTCTCCGTTCCACGAAAAAATCCGAAGTCCCGAATTCCCGCCGCCATAGCCGGTGATGGCGATGTACCACTGGCAGTCGCGCGAAAACGAAAGAATGACCGGCGGCTCGAAGAAATCCAGTTCGACTTCCGGGACGGCGTAGGTCCAGGAAGCGGCGTAATCGGCCTCCGTTTCGCCTGTGCCCGGGGTGTCCTCGAGGATAAAGCCGATGTAAAGATCGGTCCTGGGCTGCCGCGGGTCGGGGATCGTGCGCAGCCGTTCCGTGACGCCGTCGCAGTCCAGGTCGTATTCAAAGGTCCGGCCGAAAGCCGGGGGGAGGGGGAGCTGCAGGGTCTGGCCGATAAAGATCGGGCAGCCGGGTGCGAGCCCGTTCAGACCGGTGATCCGCCCGACGGTGGTTCCGAAGCGGGCGGCGATCGCCGAGCAGGAATCGCCGTCGGCGACGGTGTATTCGACCAGGGGGCTGGTATCGTCGGCACCGACCAGGGGGAGGATGATCGGGAGGAACAGGCTTGTCCAGCGGGAGATTTCGGTTCCGATTTCGCTTCGAGAGATCAGTTCGATCAGGAAGCCGTCTTGCCTCCAGCGGAAGCGGGTGAGCCCGGTTTCGGTCCAGCGCAGGATGCCGTCGGCGCCGCCGTCAACGGCGGCGGGGAGCCATTCTCCGGTCACTTTTTCGCCGAGGTAGCGTCCGAACTGCAGCGGTTCGACATCTGCATCTGAACCGATCCAATCTTCTCTGAACGGAAAGTCATTCGGATCGTCGGCGCGGCGGATCTGGAGGAAGATCCATTCTTCGTATCCGAGGGCGAAGGTGCGGGAGAACGCAAAGATGGCGGTCCCGGTGAGGGGGTCGTAAGCTGCGCCTCGTGGGGCGAGGGCGGCCGGGACCGCTTCGGTCAGCACCTGCGCCAACACTTGCGCATAGCCAAGGTACTCTAAGGCGGCTACAAACGTAAGTGGAAATTCTCGCTCGAGGTTAGGTTCCGGGTCAGTCCTCAATCCGGCCCGCAATGGACCCAGCCCGCCGGCGGACCTGGCGAAGTGCTGCGGTTCGATATCCGAGATCGGGCTGTCGAGTTCCAGAACGTGCACGGCCCGATTGTAGCTCCCGAGATGGAGCCGGTTTTCCCCGATGAGGCTGACCGTCATGATCCCGCCGTCGTCTTCCAGGAACATCGGCAGATCCGCCGGGAGACCGGAGACCATTTCCCAGAAATACAGGCCGCGTTTCCCCAGGTTCGAGACGCTGTTTTCGTGGCTGCCGGCGACGGTCAGCAGTAGATGGTCGCCGATCCACGCCAGGTCGCTGACCCAGGTGGGGTGGTCGAATGTGAAAATGTGCTCGGAAAAGGCTGTGCCCTGCCCGGTGACGGTCAGACGAAAAACCTTGACGGTCCGGTCCATCGAGGCAGTGGCGATCCGGTTCCCGCCCGGGGAAAAAGCGATCGCGGTATTGAACCGCTGGCGCGCGGCAAACTTCAAGATATGTTCGAAATCCGGCAATCGCCACACATTGATCGCGCCGGACCGGTCGGCAGCGGCAAACAGATCGCCTGTCGGTGAGAACGCCAGGCTGCGGATGAACTCCCCATCAAGCCGCTCGATTGCCACCATGGCGTCCTTCGAAAACCGCCAGATCGTCACCCCGGAATTTCCCCCGGCAGCCAGCAGGCCCATATCGGGAGAGAAAGCCACGGACGAGATCGGCCTCGGTGCATCCTCCAGAACGAATCGAATTCTGCCTTCGATCAGGTCCCAGACTCGGACGGTCCCTTCTTCCGCACCGGTCGCCAGCCACCGGTCTCCTCCGAACGCTAGGGCCGTGACAACGGCGTGATGCCCTTCCAGCGGGGTCTCGACTCCTGCGCCGAGATCCCACAGGACGACATCGTTGAACGAGCCGAAGGCGGCATACACGCCGCCCCTGGAAAACGCGATCCCCGTGGTCGAAGGGAAGGTGCCGGATGTGGTTCCCATCCTGTGCCAGCTCGGCCAGGGGACCCAGACGGCCAGCTGCTCCTCCAGGACGGCATAATCCGGCTTCCGGAGACCGTCGGAGGCCGGTTCGGCGGGCCGGGCGGTCGGAGTCGGCAGCGGCGAGGGCGTCTCGAGAGTGAGCAGCGGGTTGAGCGATTGAAAGATCACCAGCAGCACGGCGACGGCAACCGCCGCCCAGACGGCCTCCAGGACCGGCAACCTGTATGAATGCGAGCCGGAGCCGGTCCCGTGAGCCAGGTGCTCCAGGATGGCCGGGACGGTGTCCCGCGGCAGATCGACCGGCCGGTCGTTCGCCAGCCCGGCCGAGTATTCGGATCCGAAATCCTGGAGGGCGCGCAGATATCCCCGGCAGTCCGCACATTGACCGAGGTGACCTGAAACCGGCAGCTCGGTCCAGCGAATGCGTTCATCGACCGCCGCTTCGATCTCTGAACCGATATGGCCGGCCCTACCCGGTTTACGAAAATCCCCCAGCCGCCGCCGGTACCGGCGAAGGTGGCGGTGGGCGTCTTCCGGGTCCCCCCGAATGACTTCCGCGATGTCCTCCATCTGCATCCCGTGACCGTAGCGCAAAACCAGCGCCAATCGTCCCGGTTTCGTGATCTCGCTGCGCCGCAAAAAAGGCGACCCGCGGGCGAATTTCCGCAGGCGGCCGACCAGCAGGCTATAAAGCCAGTTCCGGATCGATTCGAACTCCCTCAGCCTGCGGGGATCGGCCAGCGCCTCTCGAAAAACCTCCACGGTGATGCCCAGCGCATTTTCTGCCCGGTCGCCCGTATCGCGATGGAGATCGAAGGCCAGGTTGAAAAGATCGCTCGCGGAAAGCCGGATGAGGGCCTCCCGGGTATCCGGGTTATCAAATCGCCCTTCCTGGATCCGGTACGTGAGTTCGGTAAGGTCGATGGTTTCCATTCCGTCACGGCCCCCAACGCGGCTGCCATTCCGAGAGGGGGCTGTCGGTCAGGTTGACGGGATTGGCGCCGTCCGGGCGCACGATGTAGATCTCGTTGTTTCCGTCCCGGAAGGATGTGAACGCGATCCAATTTCCGTCCGGCGACCAGCTCGGTCCCAGGTTGTCACCGCCGTTCGTGATCTGGTTTAGCCCGGTGCCGTCCAACCGGATGGTGTAGATATCACGATCGCCGGACGGACCGGCGTAAAACGCCAGCCGATCTCCATCCGGCGACCAGGTGGAACGGCCGCCCATTTCCGGCAGGTTGGTGACCTGGGTCGCATTGCTCCCATCGGCATCCATGACGAACAGCTGCCGAGCGCCGTTCCGGCTTGACGTAAAGGCAATTTTACTCCCATCCGGCGACCAGGTCGGGTCGACGTCGTCCCAACCGCCTGCGGTCAGCGGAAAAGCTGCCGACCCATCCAGATCCATCACCCAGAGCGATTGGCTCCCTCCGGTGGCATTTGCGAAGACGATCCGGGTCCCGTCCGGAGAAATTTCCGGTGCAAACAGGCTTCCGATCCCGGATGTGAGCCGCGTGGAGACGGCGTTTTCGAGAACGATCCTGTAAATTTCAAAGTTGCCTGTGCGGCGGGAAGAAAATACGAGGCTTTCGCCGTCCGAAGAGACCGACGGATAGAAGCTGGTCGCACCGGCGTCGGTGAGCTGGGTCCGGCCGGTTCCATCGGCGTTCATCAGGCAGATCTGGTCGATCGCGGCGATGAAACAGGTGAAAGCGATCACGCCGCTCGGGGGCGTTCCACCCCAGCCTTGAAACGTTGTGGCCGCCGGCTCCTGGGTTGGCGCCGTGGTCGGGAGCGCGGGCGTATCCGTCGCCGGCCCGGTGGTTGCCTGGGGAGCGGTAGGCGCCGGGATAGACGATGTTCCCGTTGCCGCACTCGTCGCAGACGGTGCGCCTGGGGAGACCGAGGCGAGCGCGGTCAGCTCCTCGGAGAATTCCTGCGGGGACTGCGGCGGTGAGGGCCAGAGAAGGACGGCAGTCACCAACGCCATCGCTGCGCAGATGCCGAGAAACAGCAGGCCGATGACCCATTGGGGTTTCAAGAAACGGGGCATGAACACATCCCGCTGCCGCGCAACACGGCCAGTGCCGGCCGGCCCGCCGTTCCGGACGGCTCACCGTCGTCGTGGCTGTGCTCGATGACCGAGTTCCCATGACCGATGATGAATGCCGGGACGTTGTGGGAGGCATCGGAAAACTCGTGCCGGATCGAGCGGATAAAAGCGCGCGCCTCCTCGGTATTGAAAACCGGGGCGATCGTCGTGATAAACCTGGATTTCATGACGGTGATTTCCGTGCGTTGTCGAGCGGCGGGGATCCGTTTTATTGCTTTGTATCCTTGCCGCCGCCGGTTTCCGGAAGCCGGACGATGACCGATTGTACCGCAAGCTTATCGGTGGCTTCCACTTCAAAGACGACCTGATTGAACGAGACGCGATCCTTAGGTTGCGGGATCCGGCCGAGCAGCTCCATCACCAACCCGCCGACCGTGAAGGCTTCTGTCCCGTCGAAATCGATCTCGAAATGCTGGTCCAGTTCGTCCAGGATCAAATCGCCGCGGACGCGCAGCACCCCGGCCCCCAGGTCCTCGATCGGCAGGATCTCGCGATCGAACTCGTCCTGGATCTCTCCGACGACCTCTTCGACCAGATCCTCGAGCGAGACGACCCCGGCGGTGCCGCCGTACTCGTCGATCACGACCGCGAGCTGGATATTCTCCTTTTGAAACCGCATCAGCATCCGGTCCAGGACCAGGTTATCGGGGACGAAGGCGACCGGGCGCAGGATCTTGCGGATATCGAACGGCTCGCCGTTCGCCTGGACGCGGTACCGGGCGAAATCTTTGATGTGGAGCAGGCCGATGATGTTGTCAAAATTGGCGTCGTAAACCGGGTACCGGGATTTACGCGTCTCGCAGATTCGACGGTGGATTCGGTCCGCGTCGGCGTGCGAGGGGATCCCGATCACCTGCATACGGGGCGTCATCACCTGCTCGACGGTCCGGTCCGGTAGATCGAAGATATTCTCTATGAAAAGCTGTTCGGAGGAGTCGATCTTGCCGCCCTCCAGGCTCTCTTCGACGATGTACTCCAACTCCTCTGAAGTGAACAGGCGGTCCTTCCGGTCAAGCGGCGGGATTCCCATCAGCCGCACGATCCAATCGCCGATCTTGTTCAAAATAACGACGGGTGGGAAGAAGAGCACTTCAAACACCGCCATCGGCTTTGCCAGCGCCAGGGCCGTTTCCTCCGACTCCTCCAATGCCAGGGTCTTCGGGATCATCTCGCCTACCACGACGTGGAGGTACGTCAGGATGGCGACGGCCATTGCCGCCGCCAGGGTGTGGGCGAGCGGTCCGGCCCAAAACTCGGATCCGTCGAAGGCGAGCAGAATCCACTCGGAAAGCTCGTGTTCTCCGTACGCGCCCAGTGCAAGGCTGACCAGGGTGATCCCCACCTGGGCGGTCGCGATATACCGGTTTTGGAGAACGGGTTCCAGCAGGATCTTGAGGGTCCGCTGCGCAGCGCCCACCCCGTCTTCGGCCAGTTGGGCCATGCGGGTGCGCGGGACGGCTACGATGGCAAATTCGGCCGCGACGAACAGCCCATTGAGAATAATCAGGACCGCGATGATGGCGCAAAGGACCAGGAATGACGTCATCGCTCGCCATCCCGGAGTTGCGAGACCCAATTCTCCTGCGCGGCCAATTTGACGGCCGTGATTCCGCGCCCGCGCATCTTTTCGACCTGAAAGATCAACCCGTCGATCTCGATCTTATCTCCAAGCGCCGGCACGCGGCCGAATTGGTTGAGCACAAGCCCGCCGATTGTGTCGACGTCCGTTTCCGGCAAATTGAGGTCGAGCCATTCATTGAGATCGGCGACCCGTGTATCCCCGCGGATCAGCAGCCAGTTGTCCGAATCGACCCGGATCGACGGAATGTAAGTGTCGAACTCGTCCTGGAGTTCGCCGAAGATCTCTTCGATCAGGTCCTCCAGGGTCACCATCCCGGCAGTCCCACCGAACTCGTCCAAAACGATGGCGACCTGCAGATGGCGCCTTTGGAGCAGTGAGAAGACGGTTTTGACCGGCGTCGTCTCCGGGACGAACGGGACGGGTTTGATGATCTGGCTGACATTGCGGCGAGCCTCGCCGGTCAGGCAGAGCAGGTCTTTGAGGTGGACCACACCGACGATGTTATCGATCCCACCCTGGTAGATCGGCAGGCGGGAATAGGGTGACGCAAACAGGATCTCGGACAGCTCGTCGCAGTCGAGGTTTTCGGCAGCAGTGAGCATGTGTGGACGTGGGATCATCACCTCCCTGACCTTGGAGTCGCGCAACCGGAGTGCGTTTTTCAGCAGCCGGCGCTCTTCTTTTTGCAGCACCCCCGCTCGGCTGCTCTCCTCGACCAGCATGAGGATTTCTTCCGGGGAATGGATATGGAAGTGTTCCGTGGACACCTTGCGGCCGAACAACCGCATTAATAGCTGGCCGCTGCCGTTAAACAACCAGATCAGCGGGCCGAAGACCGCCATCGACCAGCCAATCGGTCCGGCGGTCAGCAAGGCCAGCTGTTCCGGTTTCTGGATGCCAATGTTTTTTGGGACGAGCTCACCGAGCAGGACTTGAAGCGTGGTAAGGAAAAGGAGAATAAAGGTCAGGCTGAGCGATTGGGCTGCCAATTCGGAAAGGTTTCCGAAACCGGAGAGGTATGGTAAGACCAGGGGGGAGAGCTGTGATTGACCGTAGAAACCGAGGATCAGGCTGGAGAGGGTGATCCCGAGCTGGCAGGTCGCGATGAATTTATCAAGCCGCTGTGGATTTTCGACCAGGGCGAGAATGTCCCGGGCGCGCGGGTTGCCCTCTTCCGCAAGCTTGGAGAGACGTGACCGCCTCGAGCTGACAAATGAGAATTCACCAGCGACATATAGCGCGTTGAGAAAGATCAGAAATCCGATGATCAGAAACGTAACAAAAACCGACATGAAATCTGGGAACCCGTGAAAGTTATTTTACCCTGTAACGACGTTGGTGTGGACTTGGTAGAATAGGAATGGTTCCTCAAGCGTTGTTATGGAAAAACCGGATAAAAAAATGACCCTTCCAGATATCGTTCAAAATGAATTTGCAGCCCGGTACGGCACTCCCGCCGCACATCTGATCCGTTCGCCCGGCCGGGTTAACTTGATCGGGGAGCATACGGATTACAACCAGGGCATTGTCCTGCCTTTGGCGATCGAGCAGAGCCTGTACCTCGCCGTCCGGCCACGGTCGGATCGCCGGGTGGCGGTGCATTCACTCGGCCTGGGATCGGCCATCGAATTTTCGCTCGACGCGATCCCCCCAGC
>DATKDL010000197.1:0-11131 GCA_035512695.1 Anaerolineales bacterium
CGGAGCCGCCCCCAACATCGCCGCCCCAATTTTCGGGTTGGTTCTTACTGCTTACGGATAACGAAATCCTCGATATACAGCGTTTCCATATCACTCTTTGAAAACGTGTTCAACGCATTCTGCGGGGTGGTCACGATCGGCTCGCCGCGCAGGTTGAAGCTCGTGTTGAGCAGCACCGGCACGCCCGTCGCCTGGCCGAAGAGCTCGACCGCCCGGTGGTAGAGCGGGTTCCATTCCTTCCGGACCGTCTGCAGCCGGCCGGTCCCGCCTTCGTGGGTCACGGCCTGGATTTTCTCGCCCTGCCCATCCCGAGTCGGGTAGACCATCAGCATATACCGCAGCGGGTAGATCGCCGCGGCATCCTCGATGCCGGCGTAGAACTTGTGCGCTTCCTCCTCGGGGATCACCGGCGCAAACGGCCGGAACGGTTCGCGGAACTTGATGCGGGCGTTGACCACCTCTTTCATCGCACTGCTGCGCGGGTCGGCCAGGATCGAGCGGTTCCCAAGCGCCCGCGGCCCCCATTCAAACCGGCCCTGGAACAGGCTGATCACCTTGCTCTCCAGCATGTCGGCAACCATCATTTCCGCCCGCCGGTCGATGTCGGGGGCCATCTCGTACCGGAACCCACTCCCCTCGACGGCCGCCCGGATCTCGACCGGCGTGTAATCCTGCCCCCAGTAGGCGTGCTCCATCACGAAGGCGCGCGGATGGCCCAGGATGACGTGATGGACGTACAGCGCCGCACCCAACGCTCCGCCGTTGTCCCCGGCTGCCGGTTGGATATAGACCTCGTCAAAAGCCGACTCGCGCTGGATGCGCCCGTTGGCGACCGAGTTGAGCGCCACGCCGCCGGCCATGACCAGCTTCGAAAGCCCGGTCTTCGATTGCGCATAGTTCGCCATTTTCAGGACGATCTCTTCGGTCACAGTCTGGATGCTGGCGGCGATATTGGCATACTCCTGGTTGACGGCCGCCGCCGAATCGTCCCACTGAGGATGGTCTCGGCGCGGGTGGGTCGTCGGGGAGAAGAACTCGGACTCCGGCACCCGCGCCGGGCCGAACAAATCGGTGAACCTGCGGCTGATCGTGCGCTTCGTCGAGTGGTGGAAATCGAAATATTCCATGTTCAGCCGGAACCCGCCCTTCGAGTCCACCTCGATCAGCTTATAGACATCCTCGACCCGGGTCGGGCTGCCGTACGGAGCCATCCCCATGACCTTGTACTCCCCGTTGTTGACCCGGAAACCAAGAAAGGCGGTGAAAGCTGAATAAAGCAGACCGAGCGAATGCGGGAAGCGGGTCTCGCCGAACAGCTCGATCGCATTCGTGCCCCCGTTGCCCCAATCCGCCGTGGCGCGCCCGATCGTCGCCGTGGTCCATTCGCCGACCCCGTCGATGGTCAGCACGGCGGCCTCGTCGTACGGCGAGCAGAAAAATGCGCTGGCGGCGTGGCTCAGGTGATGCTCGACGAACAGCAGCTTCTCGTCCGGGATATCGAGATGGGTCAGCAGTTGGCCCTTGATCCAGAGCTTGTCGTTGAACCAGGCGATCATCGATTCACGAAACACGGGGTAAGACTGCGGAAACGTTTGCAGGGCTGTCTGCAGGATGCGGACAAACTTCTGCATCGGTTTTTCGTAGAAAACGACGTAATCAAGGTCTTTCGACGTGATCCCGGCCTTCTCCAAACAAAATGCGATGGCGCGCTTCGGGAAGGCGTAATCGTGCTTGATGCGCGAAAAACGCTCCTCCTCGGCCGCCGCAACCAGCAGGCCGTCCTTCAGCAGTGCGGCCGCCGAATCATGATAGTAGCAAGAAACTCCCAGGATATACATCAGGACAATTTCCTCAGATCGGCCATTTTCCGGTCGCGGGTCTCGCGGGACTGCCATAACTCGCCGCCGCGGGTACGGATCCCCAGCGGATCCGCAAACAGCCGGGACATCAGGCCGAAGGGCAGGAAAACGGTGAAGTAGAAGACGGTCAGAACCACCCGGGCAATGACATCCCCGATCAACTGCCCGAAGCGCTTCCAGCCCTCCCAGAACTTTTTAAGCATCATTCCATCTCCGTTGATCCCGGATTCCCGGGAGCGTGTCATCATTGCGGCCTTCGATGCAGGCTAGCAGCGCCTCATCGCCGTCCAGGCGGACGAACGGCGAGTGCCAGGGATGCCACTGCTCCCGCCGCAAATGGAACAGCGGGAAACGGTCTGATCGCGCGGGTCCCGCAGGGTAAGAACACGTCCATAAGCCAATTTCACTGCCCCAGTCCAATCATGGTCAGGATCGTCTCTGCCTTTACGGCCAGGTCACCGCGCCCCTGGCTGCGCCACCAGCCGGTGTAGTTCCGCATCTCGGTATCCACATCCGGGATGTCGGCCATCAGCGCCAGCCCTTCCTCCGCCCGGTCCGTCCAGACATATGCATACGCAAGGGACTTGCGAATCCCGGGGTGCCCGGGAGCGCTCTGATAAGCGACCTCGAGATGCTCGACGGCGACCTCGAAGTTGCGGATCAAGAGTCCGATCTGCCCCAGCCTGAATCGTGCCGTCTGGTTGCCCGGGTTTTCCCGGATCACCGCTTCGAATTCGGCGGCCGGTGGGGTCAGGTCGCCGGCTTCGCTGCCGTCGTCCCATTCGCCGGTCGGGAAATCGGCCAGCTCTATGCGCGCCATCTCCACGGCGGCCAGGTTGGTCCGCCAGACGATGCTGAGTGCGTCCCGGAAAATGAAGACGTAGACCAGGAGCACGAGCACCGTGACCCCACCGATTGCGAGGGTGCGGAAATTTGTGCCTTCTGCCTGCTCCGGTTCGGTGCGGCGTGCGTAAACGGCCATCCCAAAACCCGGCGCCGCCCACATCAGGAACTGCGCCCGGCTTCCGTAGAGCGCATCGTCCATCAGCCCGTGGAGGACGACGACGAGCATCCCGGCCAGTGCGGCGGCGAGCAGCAGGTTCTCCGCGCCCACCCCATCTTCCGCCGCCGTGCGGCCGATCTGCCGGAAGGCGATCCCAAAGATCGCAATCAGCGCCAACCCTCCGAAGAGACCCTGCTCCAGCGAAACGTCGAGAAACAGGTTGTGCCCATGCTCCACGATATAGAACGGGCTCACCAGGATGTACTGACCGTACAACCCCGGGAAAGCGTCCAGACCGCCGCCTGTGAACGGGAAATCGGAGATCAAATACGACATCCCGCGCATCAGATCGAGCCTGCTGCCGGTGTGCGATGGCCCGGGCAGGGCATCGGCCAGACCGATCAACCCGCCCGCTGTGGTGAATATGACAAAACCGGCGAAAACGACCAGGATACTGAGGAAGGTCAGGAAATTCGTCCCCCGACTGGTCCGCCCGTACCGGGCAAACAGGCCGCTGATCCCCCATAACAGCCAGACCAGCATCGCCGCTGCCAGCGCCAGCCAGGCCCCTCGCGAGGTCGTCATCAAAATGGCGAACAGGACGAAACCCAGCAGCCCGGCTGCCGCAGCGGTCCCGCCGGCGCGTCTCGATGCCCACTCCCGCAGCGTCACGGCGACCAGAAACGGGGCCGACATAGCCGCCAGCCCGGCCGCCACATTGGGATGCAGCGCCCGCAGCGTCACGGCCGGGCGCAGATCCATCCAGGCCAGCCCAATCCGGTTGAGGCCGTCGATCTTGGCGGGCGCCAGCTCCCAATTGTGCGTCAGGAAATAATACAGAGAAACAACCACCGCAAAACCACCGAAACCCCACGCCAGCCGCCACAGGTTGCCCCGGGGCTGGGCAGCCAGGGCGAGGAACAGCAGCACGCCGTCCAGGATCAGCCAGAACTTGGCCAGCGCCCGTTCGCGGTCATATGCCGCCCAGACCCCGACGAGGGCAGTGGCGAGAAAGATCAGGAAAAATAGATCCAGCGAGGTGCGCCGGAACGGCAGCCGTCCGACTCCCATCCGGAGAACCCAGGGCGCCAGCGCGAGTCCCAACGGCCAGGGGCCGAGCTCAGGCATGGCATACCACAAACCGCCCGCGACCAGGACCAGGCCGACCTCCAAAAGCGCAAACCGGTCGGAGAGCAGAAGTACGGGAAGGGATTTCTTTCCGATCAACGCGAGGAGGAGAGGTTCAACCCGGAGTCGGTCCCGGCCCAACTCAAATGCTGGAACCCCACGTCGAGGGCCGTCTTCAAGGTCGACGTGTCGGTCAGCAGCATCTTCAGATACGTCCAGATGGGGCCAGGGCGGAAAGCCCACTCCCGGAACGCCCGCTTCTGCCAATAGAGCAGTTCTTCGGCGGACAGGTTCGGGTAGTCCAGGACCGTGCCCTTATCCATGTCGACCTGCTCCCAGCGCGTCCCCGGGCGGAACCACTTGTTTTCCACAACTTCAAAAAAGAACGGCGTGCCCGGATAAGGCGCCGCGACGTGGAACAGGGCGATGTCCAACGGAAGTTTCTTGGAGAAGTCGATCGTCATCCGGATCGTCTCCAGGTCCTCCCCCGGCAGGCCGATAATGAAGTAGCCCCAGTTCTTGATCCCGGCCGTCTTGGCCCAGCGCAGGGCTCGCTCGGCCTTGTCCGGATAGGCGCCCTTGCGGGCGTGTTTCAGGATCTGCTCGCTGCCGCTCTCGATCCCCCAGGAGATAAGCCAGCACCCCGCCCTCCCCATCCGCTGCAGCATCTCTTCGTCCACGTAGTCCACCCGGCTGTTGCAGGTCCACTTGATTTCGACCTGTTCCTCGATCAGCAGCCGGCAGAGCTCCATGACCTGCTCACGGTTGACGGTGAACAGGTCGGCGTACATATGGATGTTGTGGATCCCCTGCTCCTTGAGCAGCTTGATCTCGTCGACCAGGAGCCGAGGGGACCGCAGCCGCGTTCCGTACTGGTAGCTGACGTGCTTGATGCAGTAGGTGCAGCCCGCCGGGCAGCCGCGGCTCGTCACGACGAACGTGAACGGGCCCTTGATCATCGGCATCCGGTACTCCATCAGCGGAAGCAGCTCGTGCATCGGCATCGGCAGATCGTCGAGCGACTTGATGAAGGGGCGCTGGAAATTGAGGACGAGCTCGTCCCCGTTCCGCCAGCACAGCCCCTTGATCCCCCACAGGTTGATCGACCCATCTTCGTTAAATGCGGGCTTGTAGCCCGGGTCGTGTTCGGCGAAGATCTGCGTGACCTCCGGCGACCGTTCGTCGATCCGGTTTTCGAGGTGATCGACCAGGTCGCGCAGGGTCAGGTCCGGCTCGCCGGTCAGGGCGAAATCGAGGGACGGGTACGGCCGCATGGTCTCACGCGGGATCGGTGTGACGTGCGTCCCGAAAACCATCGTGACCGCGCCGCGCGCCTTGGCCAAAAAGACGCCGTACAGGTCGTTCTCGAGCGTCGGGGCGGTCAGCTGGGAGAGGTAGTATTTCGGCTGGTATTTGTCCAGCATCCGGGTGAACTCGGGCCAGCCCATCCGCTCGGCGTTGGCGTCGATCACCTTCACAGTGTAAACCGGGTGCAGCAGCGCCGCCATCTGGGCCAGCGAGACCTGCGGCCAGACCATGTTCTCCCGCGTCCGCCGCCCGACCCGATGCTGTGTGCGGATCCACAAACCGCCGTCCGGGGTGGGCGGGTTGACCAGCAGCACATCGACCGCCTCGGGCGACCGCGGTGATTCCAGCAGCCCCTGGTGCACGATCTCGTCCGCGTTGGGGAAGCGCGGCCCGGGCAGCTTGGGAACCCGGCGCGTGCCGAGGTTCTCGCGCAGTTCGTCGGATAAATCGATCAGATTGCTCATTGTCCCAGGTCTTCTTGGACCAGTCTCTCCCGTTGGCTCAGTTCGTCTAGCACCCGCAATAATACCCAATAAACCACCAACTGTATACCAACCAGGATCAAGATACCCGATCCGAGCAGGTACAGCCACAGCCGGGACTGCTCCCAGGCGCCCGTCCCCACCACCAGCGCCAGGACGCCGACGGCGAACCCGGCCAATACCGAAACCATGCCGATCCAGCCGAACTGCCGGTCCAGCGGCGTCTTGAACACCGGTTTGCCGAACAGCCCCTGCCGGATCGGCTGGCCGACGAACAGCGAGACCAAATAGTTGAATGTGATCCCCAGCGCGAACAAGTTGATCCCGGCCGTCCCGGCCACCGCCCCGCCGAACAGGGCAGCCACGCCCCAGGGAGTCAGCGTCGTCACGCCGGACAGCCTGGTGACGACCAGCCACACCGCGACCAGCGCCCCCAGCCCCGTGCCGACCAGCCCCAAAAAACCCAGCGGGCGGACCGGGTTGTATGTCAGAACCGTCCAAACGATGGAGTAAAGAAACAGCGACCCGTCCCGCACCACGCTGAGCTTCGACCGCCCGACCCGCTCGGCGTACGGGATCGGCACCTCGACCAGCCGGACGCCTTCGTGGATCGCCCGCGTACTCATGATCGGGGTCAGGTTCAGCCCATCCGGAAGCGGGTAAAGCTTCTCGAGGATCTCGCGCCGGAAGACCCGCATCCCGCTGGCCGGGTCGATCACCCGGGCGCCCCCCAGCAGGGTGATCAGGTTTGACCAGATGAAATTCCCGATCTTGCGCACCAGCGGCATATGCGTGTCCGCCCCCGACCGGCGCGATCCGACGACGAGATCCGCCCCGTTGAGCGCCTGCTCGCACAGCGCCGGGAAGTTTTCGGGCGGGTAAGTCCCATCCGCATCCAGAAAACCCACCAGGTCGCCCGTCCCGGCTGCGAAGCCTGTCTTGAGCGCCGCTCCATAGCCTTTGTTGACCGGGTGCCTGACCAGCCGGACCCCTTTGTACCCGCCGACGATATCCCCGGTCCGGTCCCGCGACCCGTCGTCGACCACCACCAGCTCCATCCCGACCCCCACCCCCTCCAATGCCGGCCGGACCGCCAGGACGCGTTCAATGATCTCAGCAATGCCGGATTCTTCGTTGTAGGCGGGGATGACGATGGTGAGAAGATTCATAATGATATACGGCGTAAATGAAATCGGTGCGGGGGCGAAACCCCCGCACCGATTTCATTTTGCCGATCCTAATATACCACTTCCGGCGGCAAACCTGAGCCGTCGATCTCGCGCAGGATTCTGGCCGGCACGCCGCCGACGACGGTGTGGGGGGGGACATCGGTCGTCACGACGGCGCCGGCGGCGACGACCGACCCGCGGCCGACCCGGACGCCGTCCGTGATGATCGCGCCGGAGCCGATCCAGACGTCGTCCTCGACGACGATCCCACGGGCCGTGATTCCTTGCTCGGTGAACGGCCGGCCCGGGTCATCGAAGACATGGTCGACGGCGATCAGCTGGCAAAACGGCGAAGTGTACACTCGATCGCCGATCGTCACGCCGCCCTGCCCGCGGATGACCGTATACTCTCCCACCAGGCTGTCGCGCCCGATGCGGATCCCGGCGTGCGGGATATCCCGGAAATTGTAGACGTGCATGACGGCGCCGTGCATGACGATCGTCCCCGGGCCGATCGATACCCCGTTCGGCAGGGCGTGGATGTAGACGCCCGTGTCGATGAAACTCCCGTGGCCGAGCCGGATCCCGCCCGCATAGCGCAGCCGGACCCCCCGCTCGATCGCCGCCCAGCCGTCCATCTTCAGGACCAACCGGTAGAGCACGCCGCGCAGCCCGATCCCGATGATCGTCGGGACCCAGCCTGCAGCCAAAAAGACCAGCTCTTCGAGCAGGTAGTGTGGCAGTGATGCGGCCTGCCTGCGCAGGTACAGCCGGATCCCCTGTGCTCCCGACCGGCCCGCGTCCGGCCCCGGATGGTGCTCCCCCGTCGGCCTGGGCCTCGGGGTTCCCATCAAATCTTTTTCTTCCCGGTGCGGGTTTGGGCCGGCTCTTCGACGTAAATGATCTTGCTGCCCTGCGGTTCGAACGAGAACGCGACCGGCCGCAGCTCGGGCAGTGCATCCAGGATGGCCGGATGGCGATCTTCCCCGGCATAGACGAGCAGGAACCCGCCCCCGCCGGCGCCCAGCAGCTTGCCTCCGGCCGCCCCGGCCGCCCGGGCGCGGGCGTACCATCCGTCGATCTGCGGGGTGGAGATATCCTTTGCCAGGGTCCGTTTCCGCTCCCAGCCCTCGTGCAGGATCTCACCAAAGGCGTCCAGGTCGTCTTTCTGGAGGGCCTCGCGCAGCTCGTTTGCCAGGGCGACCATCTTCTCCAGGTTGGTGCGTTTCTCCGGACTGCCGTTGATGTTTACGGTCTGGACTTCCAGGATATCCGGCGCAGATCGGGTCAGCCCGGTGTAAAGCATCAGCAGCCGGCTGCTCAGTAAGCGGCGGGTCTCGGGGCGGCAGATGATCGGGTCGACGAAGACGCTCTCATCCGGGTTGAATTGGAAGAACTGCAGCCCGCCGAAGGCGGCGGCGTACTGGTCCTGCTTGCCCATCGTGCGGCCGCAGCGCTCGATTTCCACCAGGGTCGCCTCTTCGGCCAGCCGCTCGGCGCCGGCGTGGCGGCCGAGATAAGCGTACAGCGCATTGAGCAGCCCGACCGTGTAGCTGCTGGACGACCCGAGCCCGGTTCCCCGCGAAGGGATGTCGGAGATGGACGTGATCTCGATCCCGCCGGTGATCCCGAGCAGGCGCAGCGATTCGCGGATCAGCTCGTGCCGCAGCTCCCCGACCGTCTCGACCATCTCGGTCCGGGAATAGCTGGTCCGGATCATCTGGTCGAACTTGGGGTTGACGGTGATATAGATGTATTTATCGATCGTCGTGCTGACGACGGCCCCGGGCGTTTTCCGGTAGTAAGCCGGCAGATCCGAGCCGCCGCCGGCGAAGGAGATGCGGAGAGGGGTTCTAGAAATGATCATTTTAGTAGCAAGTGAATGAGTGAATGGGCGGAAGGCGTCTTCCGCCCATTCGCCAATTCGCACGCTCCGCCCTTCCGACACGCGCAGCGAATCAGCCGGGGAGGGCGGCATCCTATCTGATTCCATTCAGATGGGCAAGGTCCGGGGGGAAGTGGCGCATTCCGATCTGAGGCAGGGTGAGGGAGGGGATTGGTGGTAGGGTGGAGTGCCATTCGGAATGATAGGTGCGCGTTTGAGATATTTTTCACATGATTTTACCACGGAGGGGCTGGGACATTTCTGAGAAAAGTTGGCATCAACATTCCGCATTAGAATACCCTCGTGTCAGATTTCATCCCCTGGGACGAGAAAATCGGAATCCCGGACTTGCACGACGACCGCGTCCAGGTCTGGCGACTAAACCTGGACCAGGATGCGGCCGTTGCGGAGCACCTGCGGGCGCTGCTCTCGGACGACGAACGCGCCCGCGCCGATCGCTTCTACTTCCCGCACCTGCGCGCACACTACACGCTCGTCCGCGGGGGGCTGCGGATCTTACTGGGGCGGCTGTCGGGCCTCGATCCCGCCGGTATTTCGTTCGACTATACGCAGCACGGGAAACCGTACCTGGCGGGAAGCGATATGGCATTCAACGTCTCCCACTCCGGAGAGATGGGCCTTATCGCCCTGGCACGCGGCCGCCGGGTCGGCGTCGATGTCGAGCAGGTCCGAGACCTGCCGGACGGCGAAGCGATCGCCCGGCGTTTCTTCGCCCCATCCGAGGTGGCAGCGTTCCTGGCCGTCCCGGAACCGCAACGCGTCCAGGCGTTTTACAACGGCTGGACGCGCAAGGAAGCTTTTATCAAAGCCGTGGGGGACGGCCTGAGTTACCCGTTGGACCGGTTCACCGTGCGCCTGGATCCCGGCACTCCGGCCGAACTGCTATCGATCGATTCGGTCCCGAAAGCCGCCCGGCGCTGGAAGCTGGTCGCACTGGACCCGGGCGCCGGCTACGCCGGTGCACTGCTCGCCGAATTACCCGAATGGGAGCCGGAGTGCCGGGTATTCGATTTTGGGGCTCTATCGATCGACGAAGAGCAGGATGGCCACGGCGAGGGCGACGATGCCCATCACCAAATCGGGAGCAACCCAGATGCCCAGGTGAGCCAGGCCAACAAAGAGAAAATAGATAATCAACAGCAAGGTCGCGATCTTGGAAGGCATTCTCATGACGGTTCTCCTTATCGATAAAAGAGCGAACGAAGCGGCACGTTGTAATCATTAACCCCGCCCGGGAAGAAAGTTGCGCCCATTTACGGACCAGTTTGATGTTATAAAACTTGGAACGCCAACCCGCCCCAAACACCCGCGGAGCGGGACGGCCCGGTGACGACGCAGCGCGTCGTCACCAGCAAGGATGTGACACAATGACGAGTGAAGGAGGGGACACACTTACGACGGTTTGTTCGACGACGCATTTGTTCCACTACATGTTCAACCCGGACCCGGCGGCGGAACGTTCCTTCCTGGAGGCCGGCATCCGCCCGCTGAGCGATTTCCCGGATAGCGAGCGCTTCAAACAGCTGCAGGAGCACATGCCCGGGTTCTACGAAAACTTGTATCGGATGTTCGCCGAACCCGTGCTGCAAAAACCCTACCCGAATTCCGGGATCTTCGTCACCCCGATCGACTTCCGGCTGCTGCCAGGTACTTATCTGCACGAAAAGCCCCGCTTCAACATCCCCACCGACCGCCTCGACCCGGCCTGGACCATCCTGACCTACGTCCTCGACGATCAGCGGGTCAGCCTGCCCTACAGCCCCGACACGCTGAAACAGACCGCCGACCTCTGGGACGAAGACAGGGTCCGCCAATGGTTCGGGATCGACAACACAAAGGTCTTCTTTTACGTGCCGCAGGTGGCGGCCTACCAGGGAGTGATTACTGTAACGCAGGGGGATTTTGAAGGCGGGAGACCCTAAGGGTTGGAAATGGCCGTTTCAAACGGCCGGATTACCAGCGTGTGACGGACCTATCGCAGGGGTTTTTCGGGACCTTTAGGGTCTATCCCCCGCAAACGGGTTCACCACCCTCACCCCGTCATATTCCTGCCCCATTTGCAGTCCCTCAGACATGAGGGTCCCACAGCCTGATTCAATGGCGCTCCGGACGATCACGGCGTCCCGGAAGGAGATCCGGAAACGCGTCTGCAGCTCGACGGCGCCGATCACGTCGTCCATACCCGGTTCATAAACCGTCCAGACGGAAAGATCCCGCATGATCTGCACGGCACGGCCGATTTCCATCGGAGAAGGCACTTTCTGTGTGACGGTCAC
>DATKDL010000198.1:0-20710 GCA_035512695.1 Anaerolineales bacterium
CCCGCTCTGCACCCTCAATTTTCCCCTTTCTTGAGGCAAGTGCGAAACATGAGTTAATAAATCCAGTTTGGCGTTCGATGATAGCATGTCCGGGGGACTGAGTCAATGTACGGACGACGGAGAGGGTATAATCCTTTCGTCCTGTGAATTGGCAGTCCGGGGGTGTGTGGGGTTGGGCCGTACGAACGTCCTGCCCCTATCATCCCCATTCTGTTACTGAGGGAGTGGTTGTGCCCCGGTGGGTGCCTCGGTCTTCAAAACCGGTGGCGGGCTGCGTTGCAGGCCGCGGTGGGTTCGACTCCCATCCACTCCCGCTGTTCCGTGTTCAGTGGTCAGTTTTCAGTGATCGCTGATCACTGAAAACTGACCACTGAACACTGAAAACTGATGACCCAAACCACCGACTACCACGAAATCATCTCCCGCGTCATGACCGTTCGGGAGGTCACCTGGGGAGATCCGAAGCGGGATTACATCGTCCGTTTCCGCGGCGAGTTGACGACGGATCCGCTGGATGTTCGCACCCGCCTGGCAGCGGCGCTGCAGCCCCTGCGGGTCTCGGCGATCCTGCAAACCGACGGTGAGATGCCGACCATCTTGCTGGTCAACGATCCGATCACCCCCATCATCGCGGAGGTGCTCGAGATCGAAACGACCGATTGGGGCGATGATGATTCTCCGGTCATGGCCCGCTATTTGGGCACCCTGACCCGTGATTCGGTCGCGGCCTACGATCATCTCGAAAAGACCCTCGCCGAGCGAAACCTGACCCCCCTTTTCCGCATCGAAGAAGGCAAACACGCCGTCGTCCTGCTGCGGGGGGTGAACCGGCCGCGCCGCTCCAATCCATGGACCAACCTGGTCTTGTTTCTCTTGACCCTTTTCAGCGTGATCGTCGTCGGCGCCATCAACGAGGGCGTCAGCCCGCCGCCGGAGTCACTAAACGACGGCATGTTCAACAACTTGATTCAGTATTGGATCGCGGCCGCCCGGAACCCCGGTCCCGGTCTGCCGTTTGCCCTGAGCCTGCTTGCGATCCTGTTGGCCCACGAGTTTGGACACTACCTGGCCGGCCGCTGGCACAAGAGCCCCGTGACCCTGCCGTACTTTCTTCCGCTCCCGCTCCCACCATTTGGGACGCTCGGGGCGTTTATCCAGCTAAAAGCCGCACCGAAGAACCGGCGGGTTCTGCACGATATCGGGATTGCCGGACCGCTGGCGGGACTGGCGGTTGCGATCCCGATCCTGTTCTACGGGCTGAGCCTTTCCGAGGTGAACAGACTGCCACTGGATCCCGCCTCGATGGCCCTGGAAGGCAACTCGATCCTTTACGTCCTGATTAAATATCTCAGCTTTGGAGAACTGCTCCCCGCCCCGATCTCGTACGGCGATACGGATCCCATCATTTATTGGACCCGGTTTATCGTCACCGGCCAGCCGGTCCCGCTCGGCGGCCGGGACGTTTTCCTGCATCCGGTCGCGTTTGCGGGCTGGGTCGGTATTCTGATCACGGGGCTCAATCTGATCCCGGCAGGCCAGCTCGACGGGGGCCACATGATCTACGTCCTGTTCGGACGGCGGGCGCGGCGGTTTCTCCCGTACGTCCTGGTGGCGCTGTTCGCCCTCGGTTTCGTCTGGTCCGGGTGGTGGTTGTGGGCGTTCCTGATCTCGCTCCTCGGCCGCAACTACGCAGAACCGCTCGACCAGATCACGGAACTGGATCCGGTTCGCAAATGGATCGCCGTTTTCGGGATCATCGTTTTCCTGCTGGTCTTTATCCCCAGGCCGTTCTGAGCGGGAGCAAATAGGAAAGAAATGGAAATCGAGCGCCCCGCCCGGCTCCGCCGGGCGGGGCGCTCGATTTCCATTTCACCCTAACCCGCTACGGATAGGCTTCCGCATACACCAGCACCTGGTCGATATCCCCCGCCAGGCTGTAGACGACGGTTTCAAAATCGGACGGACCAGGCCCGGCGAGCTCAAGCACCCGCAGACCGACAACCCGCCCCTCCACATCCATCGCAGCAATTCCGATCCGGAACGCCGAAACGGCGCGATCGTCCGGGCCCGCAACCATACCGCTGACCGGGGCGCTCGGTCCGTCCGGTTCGACCGTGTACTCCACTGAGACCGGGAGGTAGCGCGTATCCTCCGGCGGAACCGGGAGGGCGGATAGGACAAAGGCGGCTGCCGCCGCGTAATCCGCTCCGGCCCCGGGGAACCAGGCCGCCAGCGGTATCACCAACCCCGGCGGGAGCAGGTTGACCGGCGGCAGCGCCGTACGCACACCGACCGCCTCCCCCGCAGCATCATAGACCGTCACCTGTACGCTCAAACCCTCGACGCGCTGCTCCCCGATGTTCTCAAACTGCAGGAAGCACCACAGGCTCCCATCCGCCGCAGGATAACAATCGACCGGACCGGCTGGAACGACGAAACCGACCGGGGTGGGGACCGCCGCGGCTGCCGCGGGGTTGTCGAGCAGCGGGATGATCAGTTCGTCGCCGATCGAGAGGAATTGCGGGTCGACCCCCGGGTTAGCCGCCAAAAGATCGGCGAGGGTCAATCCGAACCGGAAGGCGATCCCGAGCAACGTATCGCCTTCGACGATGGTGTAGCGATATGGCGTCGCCGTCGGAGTCGGCAGGGGGGTAGGCGAGGCGATGCGGCCCGGCGCAGGGGTCCGGGTCGCGCTCGTGACCGCTGCAATGTACGGCGTCAGCGTGACACCCGGCGCGCCGGTGGCCGTCGGCTCGATGGGGCCGGGGGAGACGCACCCGGTCACGACAAGCCAGGTTCCCAATATAAGGAGGTAAGCGCGGCGGAACAGCATCCGAAAATTATACAGCTATGCTAAACTCCGAACATGCCCACCGATCAGGCAATGCTGGACGAAGCGATTTCGGCCGCACGGGCCGGGGACAAGATCCGGGCCCGTGATCTGCTCACCCGGCTGCTGCGGATCGACAAGGATTATCCGGAGCACTGGTTGTGGATGAGCGCGGTGGTTGAAACCCGGCAGGAGCAGATTTACTGTCTGCAGAACCTGCTGCGGGTCGATCCGGAAAGCGTCGTCGCGCGCCGCGGGCTGATCATGATGGGGGCGCTGGAAGCGAAACCGAAAGATGTGAACCCGGTCCCGCCGCACCGGCGGCAGGCCTGGTCGACGGCCGAGCTCGAGCTCGAACGCCCCCGTGGCCTGAAGGCGCTCATGGCCAACTCATTCCTCAAGGCGGCCGTCTATCTCACCGCCGGGATCCTGGCCATCGCTCTGATCGCAGCCGGCGTCGTCGGTCTCGGCGGCCGTCTGCCCGCCGCTCCCACCCCAAATTTCGCCCAGACCGCCGCCGCCGTCGGTTCCGTGATCACCCTCACACCCACCCTGACGCCCACCGCCACAGAGACACCGGAATTCCCCACCGAGACGCCCACTCCCAACGCCGCCACGCCGCTCGCATTCTATCTGGATGCAACGTACACGCCCACCCCGCTTTTCGTCGACACGCCGCATCCGGAAACCCAGGCCTTTCGCCTTGGCCTGACCGCCCGCTTGAGAGGAGATTGGGATGCCGTCATCGACTACATGGGCCAGGCGCTCGAAATTGCGCCTGCAGCCGCCGATGTCTATTACTACCTGGGGGACGCCTACCTCCAACTCGACGACCCCGGCCCGGCGCTGGACGCCTTCGAGCAGGCGCTGCTCATCGATCCGTCGTTCGGCGCGGCCCACCTGGGCAAAGCCCTGGCGCAGCTCGCCCTCAACCCGGCGGAGGATGTGACCGGTGATTTTCAGGCGGCCGTCGAATTCGCCCCGGATTTCGACCTGGTCTATCTCGAACGCGCCCGGTATTATGTTTCCGCCGGAAACTACACCGCCGCGGCCGCAGATCTCGACCAGGCCGCGGCGCTGAATCCCGAGTCTCCCTTGATCCCTTATTTGCGGGCGATCATCTTCCAGGCGCAAGGGGATTTCGATGCCGCACTCGAATTCGCCTCCCGCGCCCACGCGGGCGATTTCACCCACCTGCCGACCTACCTGCTGATCGGTGAGATCCACCTGTCCATGGACGACCCGATCTCCGCCCGGACCTGGCTCGAAACCTACGTCCGGTATCGTGAAAACGACCCGGCCGGTTTGAACTCGCTGGCCCGGTCATATTCCGGGACCGGAGAATACGGAAAAGCCCTGGAGATCTACGACAGCCTGATCCAAATCGGCCTGGGCGACGCCGGGACCTATTATGGGCGTGGGCTGGCCCATCTCGAACTCGGCCAGCCCCAGGCCGCTTTGAGCGATCTAAACCAGGCTACTCGTCTCCGGCGGAACGATTTCGACATCAACCTGGCCCTCGGCCGGGCCCTGCTCGACCTGGACGACCCGGGCGACGCCTACGTCCAATTCGATAACACCTTTGCGCTGGCGGAGACCGACCGGCAGCTGGCATTCATCCATTTCTATCGCGGCCTGGCGCTGAACGTCATCGTCGAAAACGGGGATGCAAGTTCAGCTCCCGCTGCGGTCCGTGACCTGAAGGCCGCCCTTATCCTGTCGGAGCACCTGCCGCCGGGGCTGGTCGCGGCGGCGGAGACGATGCTGGCAGAACTGAACGGGGGCACACCGGCACCTTGAGGATCTGTTTATGAAGTCCTTGCCCTCTCGCCGCTAAAGCACTATAATTAAACCCGGTTTTTTTTCGAGTTAACCATCCGGTCCACCATGCCAACATACACTTATCGCTGCGGAAATTGCGGCCACCATTTCGATCTATACCAGCTGTTCGACGAAGCTGACCCGAACGTGTGCCCGAGCTGTGGGATGGAGCACAGGCTCCAGCGCGTCTACAAACCGGTCGGCGTCGTGTTCAAGGGTTCGGGCTTTTACGCCACGGATAACAAGACCCGGTCCGGCGCCGCGCTCAACGGGAAACCCGCAGCCAACGGAACCGGGTCCGGTGAGGAAAAATCCGGGAAATCGGAGCCGAGCAAGGACTCGGGATCGTCCACAGATAATTCACCCCCAAGCAGCCCAACCGGCTCGCAGCCGGCCGACTAAACGCTCCACGTTTTCCGGGCCTGAAATATTGAAACATGCTAAACTAGTACTCGAGTAATGGGAAATTGGTACTGGTCAATATGAAGGAATAAAGACCGGGACCTCCTCGAGGAGAACATGTTTTCAGCCCTGCTGCGTGTTTTGATCGTCGAAGACCAGGCCACGGACCTGGAACTCACCATCCATTTACTGCGAAAAAGCGGTTTTGAGCCGGCCTGGCGCAATGTCCATGGCCGTTCGGAGTATTTAAAAGCGCTGGAGGATCCGCCCGACGTCATCCTGGCGGATTTCACCCTGCCCGGGTTCGATGCCCTGGAGGCACTCCGGCTCCTGCACGAACGTGACCTGGACATCCCGTTCATCGTCGTCAGCGGCACGATCAGTGAGGAGGTTGCCGTCGAATGCATGAAGCTCGGAGCCTCGGACTACCTTCTCAAGGACCGGCTCAGCCGGCTCGGGCCGGCGATCAGCCAGGCGCTTGAAAAGAAACGACTGCGCGATGAGCAGAAAGTATCCCAGGCCCAGCTGCGCTTGCTCTCTTCGGCCGTCGAGCAAAGCACCGAGGGGGTCGGGGTATCCGATCTGGACGGCAACCTGCTGTATGCCAACAAAGCGCTGGCTGCGATGCACGGCTATACGCAGGCAGAGCTGCGCAGCCGGCATGTGTCCCTTTTCTACAGCCCCGATTTCCTCCATCTGCTCGAGGCCGCACATAAGCAGGTCCTCCTGACCGGGGAATATACCGGCGAATTCCCACGCCTCGTCCGCGACCGGCCGGCCTTCCCCAGCCTGACCCATCTCTCCTTGCTGAAGAACGAACAAGGACACCCCACCGGAATCGTCCGGACGGTCCGGGATATCAGCATCCAAAAACAGGCCGAACGAAAGATCCGCGATCTGCTGGAACACCTGCGCCTCTCAAACCGCGACCTCGCAGCCTCTTACGATGCCACCCTCGAAGGCTGGGTCCGTTTCCTCGACCTGCGCGATCACGCCACGGAAGGCCACACAAAGCGCGTCGCCGATCTCACCCTGGCCCTCGCCGACCGCATCGGCTACACCGCAGCCGATCGCATCCACCTGCGCCGGGGCGCCCTGCTCCACGACATCGGCAAAATGGGCATCCCGGACAGCATCCTTCAAAAACCGGGCCCGCTCAACGATGAAGAATGGGAGATCATGCGCCGCCACCCGGACTTCGCCCACGAGATGCTCGCGCCGATCGGATATCTCCAGCCGGCGCTCGATATCCCCAAACATCACCACGAAAAATGGGACGGATCCGGATATCCGGACAACCTTTCCGGCACAGAGATCCCGCTCGCAGCACGCCTGTTTGCCATCGCCGACGTCTGGGACGCGCTCAAATCCGACCGCCCATACCGCTCCGCCTGGCCGGAAGACCAGATCGTCGAATATTTCAAGGACGAAGCCGGGAAGCACTTTGACCCGGAGTACGTGCCGGTGTTCCTGGATTTCGTTGCAAGTCGGTGAAAAAAATCAGTGAAAATCAGGTTTTTCAGTTCAATCCGTGTTCTATAAATCGTGATATACTGACGCCCACCTGGTTAAGGACCCTCAAACCTATGATCACCCCCAACCCGATCCCCCCGACCGATGCCTCCCTCACAGATGGCGGCTATCATCCATTAAAGCATAGGTGCTGATTCCTGATTGACCCTGTTTAACCAGTGCGTGAGGAACACACCTCACGCACTTTTTTTTTGCACCGAGGACGAAATGAACGCACTCAACATCGAAGAATTCGACCTGCAGGAAACCCTCGCGACCAACCGGTTCGCCGGTCTCTGGCGGTTGATGCGCGGTTACCGGACCCGGTACCTGGGTGCGACCATCGCCCTGGGGATCTCCGCCTTTTCCAAGACCGGGATGTTCCTGCTGGTCCAATATTTGATCGACGACGTGCTCGCCCCGCAGCGG
Source organism: Anaerolineales bacterium (assembly GCA_035512695.1). Classification (GTDB taxonomy): domain Bacteria; phylum Chloroflexota; class Anaerolineae; order Anaerolineales; family JABWBV01; genus DATDOR01. The sequence goes on from DATKDL010000198.1 coordinate 6,995, forward strand.
CTGCATCTTCTGCCCTGGGTGGCCGCCGGCTTTCTTGGACTGGCGCTGCTGGAAGGCGGTTTCACTTTCGCCGCGGGCCGGTTGGCCGCCGCGACCGCAGAAGGGATCGCCTTCCGGCTGCGGAACTTTATTTACGACCACATCCAGCGGCTCTCGTTCGGGTACCACGACCGCACCCCGACCGGCGAACTGCTCCAGCGCGCCACTTCGGATGTCGACGCGATCAACCGATTCTTCCTCCAGCAGGCTTCCGACATCGGCCGGATCCTCTTGCTGTTCATCATCAACTTCATCGCGATCGCAACGATCAACGTCCGGCTCGCGTGGCTATCGGTGATCGCGATCCCGGTGCTCGGGGTCTTATCCTGGATCTTCTTCAACTGGATCGAAAAAGCGTACCAGGCCCTGCAGGAACAGGAAGCGCGTCTATCCACCACCCTCCAGGAGAACCTCAGCGGGGTCCGTGTCGTCAAAGCCTTTGCCCGGCAGCGTTTTGAGATCGAAAAATTCGGGAAAGAGAACGAGGAGAAATACCGCCGCGGCATCCGGCTGCTGACGATCCACTCGCTGTACTGGCCGATCACCGACATCATCGCTGCTGCACAGATGATCTTCAGCTTCTACACCGGCGCCATGCTGGCGATCCGGGGTGTGATCACGCCCGGCGATTACCTGGCCTTTGCCGGGATGGTGATCTGGATCATCTGGCCGATGCGCAACCTGGGACGACTGATCGTCCAGGGCAGCACCGCCCTGGTTTCCTACAATCGCATCGCCGAGATCATCCGGCAAACCCGCGAACCGATGGAAAAGGGGTTCAACCCGACGGGGCCCGTCAAAGGCGAGGTCGTTTTTGAGAACGTCCACTTCGCATACGACAACGACGCCGTCGTACTCAACAACCTCTCGTTCGAGGCCCGGCCCGGCGAGCGGATCGCCCTGATGGGCTCGACCGGCTCCGGAAAGACCTCGGTGGTCAACCTGCTGCCCCGGTTCTATGAGTACGCCTCCGGCCGCATCCTGATCGACGGGATCGAAATCACAAAATACGCCCGAAAATACCTGCGCGCGCAGATCGGGATCGTCGAGCAGGAGCCCTTCCTGTTCTCGCGGTCGATCCGCGAAAACATCACCTACGGGGCGGGTCGCGACGTCAGCGAAGAAGAAGTCCATTCCGCAGCCCGGGCGGCCGCCATCCACGACGTTATCGCCGCCTTCCCGGAAGGCTACGATACCCTCGTCGGGGAGCGCGGCGTCACCCTTTCGGGCGGGCAGAAACAGCGCATCGCCATCGCCCGGGCGCTGCTGCGGGACCCCTGCATCCTGATCCTGGACGACGCCACGTCATCGGTGGACACCGAGACAGAGGCCGATATCCGCGAAGCGCTCGAGACCCTGATGCGCGGCCGCACGACGTTTATCATCGCCCACCGCATCCAGACCGTGTCTCACGCCGACCGGATCATCGTGCTGGAAAAGGGCTATGTCGTCCAACAGGGCACGCATGATGAACTGATCGCCGACTCCGACGGGATCTACCAACGGATCTTCGACGTCCAGGCCCGCATCGAGCAGGAAATCCAGCTTGAGGTCGAAGAGGCTTCGGCCGTCTGAGGAAACACCATGTCTGACGCACACTACTTCGAAGAAGAAGAATTCGACACCCGCTTCAACGGGCGGACGATCCTGAGGATCTTCGCCCAGGCTCGGCCGCACTGGCCGCTGATGGCGGCCTTCGTCATCGGGATTGCAGGAGTTGCCGTCCTCGATGCGATCTTCACCTACATCAGCAAACAGATCATCGACGACGGCATCGTCGCCCGGGACCCGGAGGCCCTCGTCCAGCTGATCATCCTGTATGCCGCCCTCTCACTGGTCTCGGCCGGGGGGGTGTTCCTATTCATCATCACCGCAGGGAGCCTGGGTGAAAAGATCCAGCGGGACCTGCGGGAAAAGATGTTCGCCCGGCTCCAGGACCTGTCGCTCTCCTATTACAACCGCACCCCATTGGGTTGGATCATGTCGCGGGTCACCTCCGATTCGCAGCGGATCGCCGAGCTGGTCTCCTGGGGTTTGCTCGACACCTCCTGGGGGCTGTTCGGGATCGGCTCGTCGGTCGTCTTCATGTTCATCATCAACTGGAAGCTGGCGCTGATCGTCCTGACCATCATCCCGGTCCTCATCGTCGTCGCCTCCGTCTTCCAGAAATACATCCTGGACGAATATCGCCAGGTCCGCAAGCTGAACTCGAAGATCACCGGGGCGTACAACGAGAACATCACCGGCGTGCGGGTCAGCAAGGCGCAGGTGCGCGAGGAGAAGAACCTGGCTGAATTCAGCGAGCTGACGATCCCGATGTATCACGCCGGCTACCGGGCGGCCTGGCTTTCAGCCTTGTTCCTGCCTGTCGTCCAGGTCCTGAGCGCGGTCGCGATCGCGGCGATCGCGTGGTTCGGCGGTGCACAGACCGCCGTCGCCGGGATCACGATCGGTGGGATCCAGGCTTTCATCTCGTATGTCATCTTCATGCTCTGGCCGGTCCAGGAAATGGCCCGCGTCTTTGCCGACCTGCAGCGCTCGGTCGCTTCGGCCGAGCGGGTCTTCTCGCTGATCGACTCGGTCCCCGAGATCGTAGACCGGCCGGGCGCATATGCCCCGGAGACTCTGCGGGCGGAGATCGAATTCGACCATGTGACCTTTTTCTATGAGGACGGAAAGCCCGTCCTGACCGACCTGTGTTTGAAGGTCCAACCCGGTGAGACCATCGCCCTGGTCGGCCCGACCGGGGCCGGAAAATCGACGATCGTCAACCTGGTCGGCCGCTACTTCGAACCGAAAGCAGGCGCGCTCCGGATCGGCGGGGTCGATTATCTCGACTTCACCCTGTCCGGGATCCAATCGCGGCTCGGCGTCGTCCTGCAGACCCCCCACCTGTTCAGCGGGACGATCCGGGAGAACATACGCTACGGCCGGCTGACCGCTTCGGACGAGGCCGTCGAGGAAGCCGCCCGGATCGCCGGCGCGGACGGGTTCATCGCCGAGCTGGCGCACGGCTACGACGAGGAAGTCGGCGAGGGAGGCGTCCTGCTCTCCGTCGGGCAGAAACAGCTGATCTCGCTCGCCCGGGCCGTCCTGGCCGATCCGGACATCTTTATCATGGATGAGGCCACCAGCTCGATCGACACCCTGACCGAAGCCCGCATCCAGATGGGGATGGATCGCATTCTCAAGGGGCGGACGAGTTTCGTCATCGCCCACCGCCTGTCGACGATCAAACGCGCCGACCGGATCCTCGTCATCGAGGACGGGGGGATCACCGAGATGGGCAGCCACGCCGAACTGATGCGCCGGCGGGGGCATTACTACCGGCTCTACACGCAGCAGTTCCGCCGCGAGCGGGAGGTGGCCTACGATCCGTACGATCAGGAGGTCATGCAAAATTGAAGACCGGGCGGGGCTGCGCACCGCCCGGTCTTCAATTTTGCAACCTCCTACATGTGTTAAAATCCCATCAAAGCCCCATGCCTACCGCCGAAATCATCACCATTGGAACCGAGATCCTGCTCGGAGAGATCACCGACACGAACGCCCGGCACATCGCCGTCAAGCTGCGCGAGCACGGGGTCGACATCTACCGGACGACCAGCATCGGCGACAACATCGAGCGGATCGCGGCCGCAATCCGCAGCGCGCTGGAATTCGCCGACATCGTCATCACCACCGGCGGTCTCGGCCCGACCGTCGACGACCCGACCCGCGCAGCGGTTGCGCGCGCCTTCGGCGTCGAGACGGAATTCCGTGAAGAACTGTGGCAGGAAGTCATCGACCGCTTTGCGCGTTTTGACCGGGTGCCATCCGAAAACAACCGGCGGCAGGCGTACCTGCCGATCGGGGCGCAAGGGATCTCAAACCCGGTGGGGACGGCGCCGGCTTTTCTGTATGCGAGCGGGGACAAGATCGTCTTTTCGCTGCCGGGCGTCCCGCGCGAGATGGAGCATTTGCTGGAGCACGACATCATCCCCGAGCTGGGCAGACGCTACCAACTCGATTCGGTCCTCATCGTCCGATTGCTCCACACCACCGGGGCGGGAGAATCGCAGATCGATGAGATCATCGGCGATCTCGAGCTGCTCTACAATCCGACCGTCGGGCTGGCTGCACATTCCGGCCAGGTCGACGTCCGGATCACGGCCAAAGCCGTATCGGAAGAAGCCGCCCGAGCTTTGATTGCGCCGGTGGAAGCCCAGGTCCGGGAGCGGCTGGGCGCCTGGGTCTACGGCGCGGATGATGATACGCTGGCGGCCGCAGCCGGGAAACGCCTTGCGGAAAGGAATTGGACCTATTCCTTGTTCGAGGCCGGGCTCAAGGGCCAGCTGCTGGGCGAAGCCCCTGCCGAGAACGGTCTGTTCAAAGGAGGCCGGTTGGTCCCCGCCCCCCCGGACGACCCGGGCGATCTGCAGCTTTTGACACAGGAAGCGCGCGCCGCTTTTGGAACCGATCTCTGCCTGGGGATCAGCGTTTACCCGGGTGAGAAAACGCTGATCTACCTGGCCCTGGCCTCTCCGGACGGGATAAAATTCCTGAGAGTCCCGTACGGCGGTCCGCCAAAGCTCGCCATCCAGCGCGCAGTCAACCTCGGATTCGAAACCCTCCGAAAAATTTGACGGTCAAGACCCGGGCGGGGCGAAACCCCAATCCGCGCCCTGGCTGTCAAATTTTCAGACTTCACCGATGAAGCAAATGAAAAACGAAACCGACATTATTCTGACCAACGCCGTCGTCCTGACGATGGATCTGGAATTGCGCATGTTCGAACCGGGCGCGGTCGCGATCCGGGGGGAGCAGATCGTCGCCGTAGGGCCGCAGCGCGAGATCGAGGCGGAATTTTCCGCCGCCGAGGTCGTGGACTGCGAAGGCCGGGTCCTGATGCCCGGGTTGGTCAACGCCCACACCCACGTCCCGATGACGCTGCTGCGCGGCCTGGCCGACGATCTGCGCCTCGACGTCTGGCTGCTCGGCTATATGATGCCGGTCGAGCGCGAATTCGTCGACCGGGATTTCGTCCGCCTGGGGACCCGCCTGGCCTGCGCCGAGCTGATCCGTTCCGGCGTCACGACCTTTAATGATATGTATTATTTCGAAGAAGAGGTCGCCCGGGCGGCGGCGGACAGCGGGATGCGGGCGGTCTGCGGTCAGACGATCCTGAAATTTCCATCACCGGATTCGAACTCCTTCGAGGATTCGCTGGCGCGGGCGGAAGCCTTTATCATGGAATGGAAAGGGCACTCCCTGATCGTTCCGTCGGTCGCCCCGCACGCCCCGTACACTTGCACGGAGGAGATCCTGCGGGCCTGCGCCGATCTGGCTGTCGAACACGATGTGCCGCTCCATATCCACCTCTCTGAGACCGAGCTGGAAGTCGAAAACAATCGTAAGGCGCACGGGATCCCGGTCATCCCGTACGTCAAGGATTTCGGCCTGTTCGACGCAAAGGTGATCGCCGCACACTGCGTCCATATCGATGAAGGGGAGATCCGATCGCTCTTGCGTGCCGGGGCCGGGGTTGCCCACAATCCTTCCTCTAACTTGAAACTGTCTTCCGGGATCGCCCCGGTCACCCGCATGCGGCAGCTGGGTGTGAACGTCGGGATCGGAACCGACGGCCCATCGTCGAACAACGACATGGATATGTTCGAGGAGATCCGGCTGGCGAGCTTCCTGGCCAAGGGCGCCACCAAGGATCCGACCGTTATCCCGGCCGCCGAAGCGCTGGCGATGGCGACCCGGATCGGCGCAAGTGCATTGCACCTCGGAAAGGTGACCGGCTCTCTGGAGCCCGGGAAAAGGGCCGACCTGATCCTGGTCGATCTATCCCCGATCCACAACGCCCCACACTTCCGCCGGGACCCGATGGCCACCTATGCCCAGATCGTCTTCGCCTCCAAATCAAGCGATGTGACCGACGTGATGGTCAACGGCCGCTGGCTGATGCGAGGTCACCGGCTCCTGACCCTGGACGAAGACGAGTTGATGGCGGAAGCCCAGGATTACGCGAAAAAGATCGACACCTTCCTGATCCGGCGCGAACAGTCCGTCCTGGCCAAGCTGATCGCCATTGGCGGGGCCAGCGAGCAGGAAAGTTTCGAAGTCCAGACCAAGGTCAGACTCGCCGTCCCGGACGACGTCCTGATGGCGCTGCAGAAGCCGGAGATCGAGATACTCTACAAACGCCATTACCATGAATTCGACACCTATTTCCGCTTTGACGACCCGGAGCAGGGCTATGTCCGCTACCGGGAGGATGAGTTTATCAACGATGACGGCGTGAGCGAAAACGTCCGCAACCGGCTGACCCTGATCGGCCCGGCGCGAGAGCGCGAGTATCCCGGCTCCGTCCTGCTCTCCCGCAGCCGGTTCCTGGCTCCGGCCACGAACAGCCTGCGGTTCTATCGAGAATATTTCAAGCCCGACCGGGAAATCTTCATCGAGAAGGACCGCAGGCGCTGGCACGTCCGGTTCCGGGATACCCCTTTCTACATCAATCTCGACCGGGTGATCCGGCCCGATCTCGGTTTCTTCCTGGAAGTCAAGGCGCGCACCTGGAGCCGGTCCGACGCCGAGACCAAGGCTGAGCGGGTCCACGAGCTGATCCGCTTCCTGGGCGGCGTGCCGGAAGAGGCCGTCGCCGAAGACTACGTACGGACCGTCGAAAACCTGACCGTACAGACCGGATGACGGATATCGCGGCGTTCATCGACCGGCTCAGCCGGGAGACCGGCCGGCTGCTGAAGGGTTATTTCCGCGCAGAAGCGGGCACCGAGGCCCGGGAATCCCGGTACAAGCCGGACCGCACCCTGCTGACCCAGGCGGACCTGGCCTCCAACGCCTTTATCTCCGGGCAGATCCGGGAGCAATTCCCGGATGACGACATCCTGAGCGAGGAAGCGGTCACCGCCTTCCCCCTCGACGGCCGCCCGACCTGGATCGTCGACCCGCTGGACGGGACCACCAATTTCGAACAGGGGCTGCACCACTGGGGCGTTTCGATCGCCCGGGTGGTGGACGGCCGGCCGCAGGCGGCCGCGCTGGCTTTCCCGCTGCTGGATGAGTGCTTCACCGCATTCGCCGGGGGAGGCGCCCGGTTGAATGGGCGCCAACTGCAGGTGCCGCCGGCCGGATCGCACCTGGTGTCCTTCTTTCTATGCGACAGCCGGGTAAATCGAGGATACACCGCCGAAATCCCCTACAAGCCGCGCATCCTGGGTTCTGCAGCCTATAATTTTTGCGCAGTGGCAAAAGGCAGCGCCGTGATCGGGTTCGAATCGATCCCCAGGATCTGGGATATCGCCGCGAGCTGGTTGGTCCTGAAGGAAGCCGGCGGCGCCGTGGCGGCGTTGAACGGTCCGGTCTTCCCATTGGAGCCCGGTAAGGATTACGGGCGCTTCCCGATCCCCTTGATCGGTGCTGCCGACGAGGGATTGCTCGCGGAGGCGATCGGAAAAATTGTTCTCAAAAAATAAACGGACCGCTGCGGGCGGCTGCAGCCGCCCGCAGCGGTCCGTTTATTTTTTGGGTTATTGGGATACAAAGGAGAAAACGATGGAATACCGCTTCCTCGGAAAAACCGGTCTCAAAGTGTCCGCCCTCTCGCTTGGCGCCTGGGTGACCTACGGCGGCCAGGTCGGAGAGGACGTCGCTTACGAATGCATGACCGCCGCTTACGAACACGGCGTCAACTTCTTCGACAACGCCGAGGCTTACGCCGGCGGACAGGCCGAGATCGTGATGGGGAACGTGATCAGGAAGGCCGGCTGGAAACGCTCGGACCTGGTCATCTCGACCAAGATCTACTGGGGCGGCGAAGGCCCCAACGACCGCGGTCTTTCAATGAAGCACATCCGGGAGGGCGCCGCTGCATCCCTGGAGCGCCTCCAGATGGACTACGTCGACCTGATCTTCTGCCACCGCCCGGACCCGGACACCCCGATCGAGGAAACCGTCCGGGCGATGACGATCCTGATCGAAGGTGGGAAAGCTTTTTATTGGGGGACCAGCGAATGGTCCGCCGAGCAAATCATGGCTGCCTACGGGGTCGCCCGGCGGGAGCATCTGATCCCGCCGGTGATGGAGCAACCCGAGTACCACATGTTCGCCCGGACACGCGTGGAGGCCGAGTATCATCGGCTCTATGAAGAAATCGGGCTGGGCACGACGATTTGGAGCCCGCTGGCGAGTGGGCTGCTGACCGGCAAGTATAACGAAGGCATCCCGAAGGGATCGCGGGCTGACCTGGAGGACTACGACTGGCTGCGAGAGCAATTTGAAAGCGAAGAGGCGCAGTCGCAGATCGAGAAAGTCAGGCGTCTTACAACCGAAGTGGCCGAACCGCTCGGCTGCACGATGGCCCAGCTGGCCCTGGCCTGGTGCCTCAAGAACCCGCACGTCAGCACCGTCATCACCGGGGCGTCGAAAAGCAGCCAGGTTGAAGAGAACATGGCCGCGGTCGAGATCGCTGAGCGGATCAATGCGGGCATACTGGAGAAGATCGAGAACATCCTGGATAACCGGCCGGAAGTTCCCGGCGGGCACAGGTAATAACGATTCAGCGATTCAGCCTCTGCTCGCCCATTCGTGCATTCGCCGAATCGCTGAATGGCTGAATCACAAAGGAGCTATTTCTATGTCCATCCGCAACGCTGAAGCCACCTGGATCGGCTCGTTGAAAGAAGGCCAGGGCAACATGAAAGCGGGCAGCGGCGCTTTCGATCTCCCGTTCACCTGGGGCACCCGGTTCGGCGACGATCCGGGGACCAACCCGGAAGAGCTGATCGGCGCCGCCCAGGCAGGCTGCTTCACAATGTTCCTGAGCGCGCGTCTGACCGCGGCCGGCTTCGTCCCGGATGAACTTCATACCCGGGCGGCCGTCTATCTCGGCAGCGACGACATCGGCCCACTGATCGAGAAGATCGAACTGACGCTCACCGCCCGGGTCCCGGGCATTAGCAGGGAGAAGTTTGATGAAGAGGTGGCAGTCTCCAAGAAGAACTGCCCCATCTCGCGCGCGCTGGCCAATATCGAGGAATTCGAGGTCCATGCAACGCTGTTAACGCATTTATAATGCTTTTTAACTTGATTTTAGCCCGATAACCCAGTATAATTCCCCTACAACAAAATTTTCCCCCTTCAGCGAGCGCTTAAGTCGAGCAACTTGAGTGCTTGCTTTTGTTTGTTTATATCCGGCCACAATCCCAGGAGGCATATTAGTGGAAACCAAAAACCTGACTGCGCTCCGCATCAGTCTTGCTTCGCCTGAGATCATCCACAGCTGGTCTTATGGCGAAGTCACCAAGCCGGAGACGATCAATTATCGCCGGCTCCGTCCTGAAAAGGACGGCCTTTTCTGCGAAGCCATTTTTGGTCCGTCCCGCGACTGGCAGTGCTACTGTGGGAAATACAAGAATATCCGCCACAAGGGGATCACCTGCGACAAATGCGGCGTCGAGGTGACACGCTCATCCGTTCGTCGCGAGCGGATGGGTCATATCGAACTCGCCGCCCCGGTCGCCCATGTCTGGTACACCCGCAGGGTCCCGTCCTATATGGGTTTGCTGCTGGATATCTCCCGGCGAAACCTCGAGCGGGTGCTCTACTTTGCCCAGTACGTCGTCACCTATGTCGACGATGACGGGCGCGACAAAGCCCTCAAACGATTGGATGAGGAACTCGATTCCGCCGAACGAGAACAGGGAACCCGCACCAACGTCAAGATCGCCGAGCTCAAATCGATGCGCGATCACCGCATGACCCTCCTCAAGCAGCAAATCGAAGCTGTCGAGACTCGCTATGACGACGAGATCGCCAACAAACTCGCCCCACTGATCAACGAAGGTCAGCGCCTCGAGAAGGACATCCAGGGGAAAAACGGCAAGACCATCCGCAAGGAGATCGTCTTCGAAGCCGCCGGGCAGATCATCGCCCAGCTCGGGGAGACAATCGGAAATGCACACCTCTCAAAGGTCCAGCGCATCGTGAAAGACGCCCTGGAGAACCTCGAGACGGAATTGAAAGGCCAGAAGCAGAACGAGGTCGCAGCGCTCAAAGAGGAAATGGAATCGATCAAGGCGGAATCGGAGTTTACGATCTCCGAACTGCGCGACCAGCTCGAGGAGCAGGCCGCCCTGCGGCGCGCCGATATTAAGCGGATGCGCGATGAGCTGCTCGAGCTGCGCCCGCTGACCTTCATGGGCGAGAACCGCTACCGCGAACTCCGCCAGCGCTGGGGACAGGTCTTCCGTGCCGATATGGGCGCCGAAGCATTCTATGACATCCTGCGCCGGCTCGATCTGGACCAGCTCAGCGACGAACTCTGGCACGAACTGCGCACCACCAAGAGCCGCCAGAAACGGCGAAAAGCCACCAAGCGCCTCAATGTGGTCGAGTCCTTCCGCCGCTCAAAGAACCGGCCGGAGTGGATGATCCTGACCGTCCTCCCGGTGATCCCGCCGGAGGTCCGCCCGATGGTTCAGCTGGACGGCGGCCGTTTCGCCACCTCCGATTTGAATGACCTCTACCGCCGGGTGATCAACCGCAACAACCGCCTCAAACGGCTGCTCGAACTCGGCGCACCGGACGTCATCGTCCGCAACGAAAAGCGCATGCTCCAGGAAGCGGTCGATTCGTTGATCGACAATGCCCAGCGCGGCAAGGCGCTCTCCCGCCGCGGCCGGCGCGAACTCAAATCCCTCAGCGATATGCTCAAAGGCAAGAAGGGCCGCTTCCGCCGCAACCTGCTCGGAAAGCGCGTGGACTACTCGGGCCGATCGGTCATCGTCGTCGGCCCCAATCTGAAGCTGAACCAGTGTGGGCTGCCGAAGTCGATGGCCCTCGAGCTGTTCCGCCCGTTCGTCATCTCCCGGCTGGTCGCCAACAACTACGCAGCCAACGTCAAAGGCGCCAAGAAGCTGATCGAACGCAATCGCCCCGAGGTCTACGAAGTCCTCGAGGAGGTCATCACCGAGCGCCCCGTCCTCCTGAACCGGGCTCCCACCCTGCACCGCCTGGGCATCCAGGCCTTCGAACCGATCCTGATCGAGGGCAACGCCATCCAGCTCCACCCGCTGGTCACCACCGCCTTCAACGCCGACTTCGACGGCGACCAGATGGCCGTCCACGTCCCGCTCTCGGAAAGGGCCGTCCAGGAAGCCCGCGACCTGATGCTGGCCTCCCGTAACCTGCTCAAACCCGCCGACGGCGAGCCGATCATCGCACCTTCGAAGGACATGGTGCTCGGGATCTACTACCTCACCAGCAACGACGAGGAGAAGACCCCGGACGACGCCCACGTCTTCGGCACGATGGACGAGGTTCAGCTGGCCTTCGCCCTTGACCTGATCGGGATCCACACCAAGATCCGGCTCTACACCCATACCTGGCACGACGAAGAGAACAACCGGATGGAAATCCCGGAAACCCGTATGATCGAGACGACGACCGGTCGGGTGATCTTCAATACGATCCTCCCGCCGGCCGTCCAGTTTGTCAACGAGACCCTGGACAAGGGAGGGGTCAAGGATCTGATCGCCGCGTTGTATGAGGTCGTCGGTCCGGAAACGACCACCCACGTCGCCGATGAAATCAAGGACATGGGCTTCGCTTATGCGACCCGGTCCGGTACGACGATCGCGATCAGCGATATCTCGATCCCGGAAGAAAAACCGGAGATCATCGACCGGGCGCTGGCCGAGGTCGAAAGCGTCTCCCGGGATTACCGCCGGGGGCTGCTGACCGACCAGGAGCAGAACCAGCGCGTGATCGAGATCTGGCAGGCTACCACCAGCGAAGTCACCGAGGCGGTCAAAACCTCGATGGACCCCAAGGGCAACCTGGCCATAATGGCCAACTCGGGCGCCACCAAGGGCGGGTTCACGACGATCTCGCAGCTGGCCGGCATGAAGGGCATGGTCGCCGACCCCTCGGGCCGGATCATCCCGCTCCCGATCCGATCCAACTTCCGCGAGGGCCTGACGGCGCTCGAGTATTTCATCTCCACGCACGGTTCCCGCAAAGGCCTGGCGGACACCGCACTGCGCACCGCCGACGCCGGGTATCTGACCCGCAGGTTGGTCGACGTCGCGCAGGATGTGATCGTCCGCGAGACCGACTGCGGCACCGAGGATTTCATCACGATCCGGCGCTCGGACGATATCGCCGGCCAGTCGATGAGCGCCCGCCTCTACGGCCGCATGATCGCCGATCGCGTGATCGACGAAGAAACCGGAGAGGTACTGGCTGAGCGCAATGACTTGCTTGACCGGGACGTCGCCCGCCAGATCGCCAACTCGGCGATCACGGAGGTCCGGGTCCGCTCGCCGCTCTCCTGCGATCTCGATCGAGGCGTCTGCGCCTCCTGCTACGGGATCGATTTGGGCCGCGGCGAGCTCGTCGAAATCGGCTCGGCCATCGGGATCGTCGCCGCCCAGTCGATCGGCGAACCCGGAACCCAGCTGACCCTGCGGACATTCCACACCGGCGGCGTGGCCTCCTCCGGCAGCGATATCACCACCGGTCTCCCCCGCGTGGAAGAGCTGATGGAGGCCCGGCGCACCCCCAAAGGCGAGGCCGTGATCTCTGAACTCGGTGGGATCGCCCACATCATCCAGTCGGACCGGTACACCGATCTGCGGCACATCCGCATCGAACACAGCGAGATGGTCTCGGACGAGTACGATCTGCCGGAGGATTGGGAGATCGCGGTCGAGGATGCCGGCGAAGTGGCGGCGGGCAATGTGATCGCCGCCCTCGGAGAGGCCAAAGTCACCGCCCAGAACGCCGGCCGCGTCCGGATCGAGGGCCAGAAGGTCATCGTCTCCTACGAGCAGCGCGAGGAAGTCCAATACGATATCCCGAGCGCTTCCCGGATCCTGATCGTCGGAGGGGCGCAGATCGAAGCCGGCCAGGCGCTGACCGAGGGTTCGCTGAACCCGCACAAGATCCTGCGCATTCAAGGGCGCGAAGCCTGCCAGATGTACCTGCTCAGCGAGGTCCAGTCGGTCTATCGCTCCCAGGGTCAGAACATCCATGACAAGCATTTCGAGGTCATCATCCGCAAGATGATGTCCAAAGCCCAGATCACCCGGCCGGGAGATTCGGACCTGCTCCCCGGCGATATCGAAGAACGGCTCGTCCTTCGCCGCATGAATGAGAAGCTGCTGGGCGAGGGCAAACAGCCGGCGAAGTTCCAGGATATCCTGCTCGGCATCACCCGGGCATCGCTTTCGACGGAGTCGTTCCTTTCGGCTGCCTCCTTCCAGCACACGATCCGTGTCCTGGCCGGTGCGGCGATCGCCGCCAAAGAGGACAACCTCTATGGTCTGAAGGAGAACGTCATCATCGGCAAGCTGATCCCGGCCGGTACCGGGTTCGGAGTCGGACTCGAACCGGAGATCGTGGAAAGCGTGGAAGTCGAAGGCGCAGAGAACGGCGTGCCGGACGAGGCGGTTGAGATCGAAGACGCCGCCGCCGAAACCGTTTCCGAAGCCGCTGTGGAAGCCGCTGTGGAAGCCGCTGTGGAAGCCGCTGCGGAAGCCACCGCCGAGACCGCCGCCGACTGAGGCGGGGGTAGCGATCAGAAAAAAGGTCCGGCCGGGAACCCGTCCGGACCTTTTTTATTTAATGGTGAAAACGGGGGCTGTGGGCGGGCTGGGCGGTACATCCGCC
>DATKDL010000199.1:0-1332 GCA_035512695.1 Anaerolineales bacterium
GCCAGGAACAGCCCGGCCGCCGTCACCCGCAGCGTCAGCCCGGCGATCTCCAGCAGCGCCGGGTCGAGACCCGCCAGCAACCGAAGGGCTTCGATCAGGGCGTCGGTGAGGATTTCCATGGCTGTGAATCGGGATAGAACAGCGGCTGCCCGTAAACCGCTACCCCGAAGTCCCCGATCAGGGCCTGGGTCTCCACCCCGGTCAGCCAATCGACGAAGTCCTCCGCCAGGTCCGCGGCGATCCCGCCCTTGTCCGGGTTGACCGGGATCACGCCGTAGGGGTTGAGCAGGGCCGGGTCTGCGTTCTCGGCGATGCGCTCGCCGCCCACGATGATGATGAGGCCGGGCAGGCTTTCCCGCATCGACAGGAACGTGCCGCGGTCGGCCAGGGTGTAGGCGCCCGTCTCGTTGGCAAAGAGCAGGGTCTCTCCCATCCCCTGGCCCAGGGAGCGGTGCCAGTCCTGGTCCGGCCCGGGATCCAACCCGGCTGCAGCCCACAGCGACAGCTCCCTGGTGTGGGTGCCGCTGTCATCGCCGCGCGAGGCGAACGGGCTCCCGGCGGCGGCGATGGCGGCAAAGGCATCTTCTGCGCGGACCGCTCCGTGGGCGCCGGCCGGGTCGTCCGCCGGCCCGACGAGGACGAAATCGTTATACATCACGTCGTCGCGGGTCGTCCCGTGTCCGGACGCGATGAACTCGTCCTCCCGCGTCCGGGCGTGCACCAGGACGACGTCGACGTCCCCCCCCTCCCCCAGGGCGAGCGCCTGCCCGGTCCCAACGGCGATCACATCCACCCGGGCGTCGTACTGTTCCTCAAACACCGGCAGGATTGCGGCCAGCAGCCCGGAATCATCCGTGCTGGTCGTCGTCGCCAACCGCAGGACGCGTGGGTTCTCCGGCAGGCAGCCGGCCAGGATAAGTGAGAACAGGAAGATCGGTAAGACCACGAAGTCTCTCAAAGGTTCCTCTCGGTGAGAACGACGCCCGGTGAGCAGGTGCAACGCACCTTCAAGGTGCGTTGCACCTGCTCTCCGGCTCCTGCTTTGCACCACCCCGCTACCGATTCTCCAACGTCGCCTCCGCCAGGTTGCGGCCGGCCGGGGTCAGGTGCAGGTGACGCTCCTTGATCCGGACCAGCCCCTGGTCCACCGACCGCCGCACGATCCGATCCGCCCAGGCCGGTTCCCAGCGCAGGTGCGCCTGCAGGTGGCCCAGCTCGCTTTCGGTCTCCTGGGCGGGCGTGTCCTCGTGGTTCAGCAGGTGGACGGCCAGCGCCGCCACGGCGAACTCCCCGCGCTGGCGCCGCCGCCGCCCGGCCACGGCCACGATCCCG
>DATKDL010000200.1:0-3035 GCA_035512695.1 Anaerolineales bacterium
GGCGGCTGCGGCGGAGCCGCAGCCGCCCCCAAATACGCCCGGCATCAGAATTTTCGGATAAGTTTTCACCGAATAAAGGAAAGATAAAACAGCCAACCGAACAAGATCAGAATGACGAGCAGGAATGTAGAGACCAGGTACAGCCCAAACCGGCCGCGCCGGCGCGGTTCCGGCGGGGCGGGAACAGGCGGAACCGCCGGGAGGGCTTTTTCCGGGACCCGCAGCGCGATGCTCGTGATGTTATCGGGACCGCCGCGCTCGTTGGCCAGGTCGGTCAGCCGGATGAGGGCGGATTCGAGATCGTTCGCCTTCAACTCGGCCGCGATCTCTTCATCGAGGACGACCTCCGGGAGCCCGTCGCTGCAGACCAGGAGGACATCGCCGGCGGCCAGGCGGAGTCCCTGGTTGGCCGCCATTTTTTCGTCGTCTTCCTCGGGCGACAGCCGCAGCCGCAGGTCGGGTTCCGGGTCCTTGGAGCCGAGGTGGCGGGTGATGACGTGAGCCTGGGGATGGTTGGTCGCCTGTTCGGGGGTGATCAGCCCGTGGTGGAGGGCCTCCTCGACCCAGCTGTGATCGATCGAGATCCGGCGCAGGGCGTCCTCCCGCAGCAGATACAGGCGAGAGTTGCCGATGTTGGCGGCGTAGAGCTTGTCGCCGGCGACCCAGGCGCAGGTAGCCGTGGTCGCCATCCCGGAGGTTTCCATCCCCTCGCCGGCCTGTTCGATGATGGCCTGGTTGCTCTCGTGATAGGCCCGGCGCAGCGTCGCCAGCGGGTCCGCCCCCGGGCTTTCGGCTGCGATCCTGGCGATCGTATCGACGGCGGTCTGCGCGGCGATCTCGCCGGCCTGTTTACCGCCGACGCCGTCTGCGACCACGGCGAGCACGACCGGCTGCGAGCCGTTTCCCGCGTCGGGTTTGAATGACACCAGGATGTACCGGTCCTCGTTGTCCTTCCCGGTCATGCCGGGATGCGTCAGGGCGGCCGTTTCGAGGTGTGGTTGGTTTGATGGGATCAATGCGAGTTCGCCTGGGGTTCGATGGTTGGAGGGGCGGCCTCCGGGGGCGGGTTGAGCTGGAACCGAAACCCGGCCCGGCCGAAATGCAGCTGGTCGCCGTGTTCGATCCGGATCGGGATGCCGTTGGTCGGCAGGTAGTTGATGTAGGTGCCGGCGATCGAATCGAGATCGCTCAAATAGAACTCGCGCTCGCCGTTCTGGTGCAGCCGGGCGTGCAGCGGGGCGACGGAAGGATCGTCGAGCACGAACGTGGCCTGGCTGGGGTCGTTGCCCAGGGTGATCTCGGAGGTGTAGATCGGATGCGGCGGGCTGGGGGTCAAAGCCTCCAACGAATTGGGGTCGTAGATCCGTTCCAGGTAGGCGACCGGCGCCGAAAGGGGTGCGGACCGCTGCGGCCAGTGCAGCCGGTTTGCCCAGCGAGTGATCCGGACAGCCGGGGCAGGCCCCTTCACTTCGGCGACCGGCTGAAAGACCGGATCCTCCGGGAGCCGCCGCCGCTTTCTGCCTTTCTTCTTGCCGTTTCCGTTCAATGGCTCGGGCCGCAGTTTGCGCATCCGCAGGAGGACGGCGATCAGCAGGCCGCCCACCGCCAGGACGACGACGGTGACGATCAACGGGCTGTTGCGCGAAATCGACGGGACAAAGCCGTCCGGCAGCGGCTCGACGCTGACCGAGATCGGGATTTCCAGGCTTACGCTACTGAGCCCCAATTCGTCCAGCGCCTCAACCTGTAGAGAATATCGGTCGCTCTGACCGATCCCGGACAGATCCCAGGTGAACACATCGAAGGGCGGGGCGGTATTCTCGGCGGCGATCTCTCCGTTGACGTAAAGCGTCGTCCGTACCAACTCGCGGGAGTAGCCGTCCGGGAACTCGATCAGGATCTCGATGGTCTGACTCAGTGAGGTCCGCCGTTCGGCGCTCAGGTTCCCTTCGGCATCCGGGATGAGCGCCCGAGAGATCTCATCCGGTGGGGAGACGAAGATCGGGTTGGGCGGCAGGACGTTCAGACCGAAAACGACCGGCGGGGATACCGATTCGAACCCGACGGCGTGGATCTCGGCGGCGATCCGCTGCTCGCCGGCGATTCGGATGCCCGACAGATAGGTCAACGTGTAGATCCGGCGAAGCGGGTCGAAATAGGATTCGGGGTCCGGGAGCGTCTCGATACCGGAATAGGCGAAATACCGGCCCCCGGTCCGGTCGGTCAGGGTCCGCAGCGCTTCGGCGCCGTTGGTTTCGAAAAAGGCGTCGGAAGTGACCATCCAGACGAATACCCGCACCCCCATCTGGACGGCGCGATCGCCCAGGTCTTCAAGGGCCGGGATCGTATCCTGGTCGACCTGTGGGGATATGAAGAGGACGGCCCTGCCCATCGCGGGATGTTCGGTCGCATCGCCGGCGACGTCGATCGCGTTCGAAAGCGTCGCCAGGCTGGAGACGGCCTCGCTGTGGTCGGTTGGCGCGGAGTCCAGGGCTGCGATCAAGGCCGGATAGCCGGCCAAACCGGCATCCTGGGTCTCGCCGGTCATCATGAAGTTCAGCCGGTCCTGGCTGGGGGAGGATTTGCCCGCGGCCCATTCCCGCAGCACGTTGACGACCTTCTGATAGCGAGTCGTCCCGGTCGAGTCCCGGACTGCAAAAGCCGGGCTGGGGTTGATCGCCACGACAATCTGGGCGCCGGGCGCCAGCTCTTCGAGCGTTTCGACCGGAAGTGCGGCGTCGTTTTCGAGGATGGAAACGTCTTCCGGTGAAAGACCGCGCACAAATGCCCCTTCCCCGTCCAACACGGTCAGGTACGACTGGAGGACCGGATAAGCGCTTGTATCCGGGGTGGTTAACGTTGTCTGAGTTGTGTTTTGTGCACTGGAGATCCAGGGAATAGAGAGCAGCAGCAGTGCCAGCACAGTCACCCGAAAAGGCTTTGGCATGGCCCGCATTCTATCATCCTTTGAATCCCGCGGCAAGCAGGGCGACGGGCGCAAAAAAGGGGGGCGGCGGGCGGTTTCACCGCCCGCC
>DATKDL010000201.1:0-53132 GCA_035512695.1 Anaerolineales bacterium
GTTCCGGAAGCGGCCAGGAACTGCTCGCCCACGAGCTGACCCACGTCGTCCAGCAAGGCAGTGGGCAGGTCGGCGGGGGAAGCGGGGGAATGACGGTCAACGAGCCCGGCGACGCCCACGAGCAGGAGGCCGATTCGGTCGCCGAGCAGGTGGGCATGGTCGCCGGACAGGCCGGCGCCGGACCCGTCCAGATGCAGGAGGAGGACGAGATGCCGGCACCGCCCGAGGGGCTCCTGGAGGAGAAAGGGGCGCCCGACCTCCAGCGCCAGGGCGATGTGCCCGAGGAAGAGGAACTCGTGCAGGCCCAGTCCGAGGAACTCGAAGAGAAGGAGCTGCTCGAGGAGTGAGCGAGAACCGCCATGATCGCCGACCTGGATGAAACCCTGCGCCGCCTCCTGATCGAGGAGCTGCCCGTCAAGAACGGGGAGATCGAGATCCAGTTCGACCAGCCCAACCGCGAGTGGAGCGCCAAGCTGTCGAAACCGACGATCAACCTGTTCCTCTACGATCTGCGCGAGAACAACCAGCTGCGCGAGCACCGCTGGACCCGCGTCCGGGACGAGAACGGGACGGTTACCCAGAAGCGCACCCCGATGCGGGTCAACTGCCACTACATGCTGACCGCCTGGGGCAACGACGCCGGCGACGAGCACCGCCTGCTGACCCGGGCGATGATCGCCCTGTTCCGCTTCCCGACCCTCCCGGAAGACCGCCTGTTCGGGACCCTGCAGAACCCGGCCTACGAGCTGCTCGCCCAGCTGGCGCAGCACGACAAGCTCACCAACCCGGCCGAAGTCTGGAGCGCCCTGGACAACGAACTGCGCCCGACGGTCAGCTACATCGTCACCCTGGCGCTGGATCCGTGGACCGAGGTCACCGGACCGGCCGTCAAATCCTTCGAGCTCAACACCGGCCAGGCCCGGAACCTGCCCCGCTTCGACCGCCTCGACCCCGAGGAGACCCGCAGCAAGCTCTCCTTCATCGGCGGCAGGGTGCTGACCGGCGAAGGCGGCGATCCGGTCGAGGGGATCACCGTCGCCATCAAGGGCACCGGTTTCCTGGCCACCACAGGCCCGGACGGCCGCTACCGCCTGCACGGCTTCCCCCCCGGCGACCACACGCTGGTCGCCTGGCCGCCGGAAGGCAAACCAAAAGAAAAGAAGATCCGCACGCCGCTCGAAAAGGCGACGGATATGGATTTTGAGGTGTGAGATGAGATCGCTGACACGCGCACCGCCACATGAATACGTGAAATTTGGGATGTGCGGTGGCTTCGCCGCCGCACATCCCAAATTTCACAATAACTCTTCCTCGTTCGTTCTACAACCGGTAAGAAAAGGAGAATCCCATGGCACTAACCTACGCATCTCCCGGAGTCTACGTCGAAGAAGTGGACAAAGGGACAAAACCTATCGAGGCCGCCGGCACGTCCACGGCCGCGTTCATCGGGATGACGGCCGAGGCCAGCCGCAAGGCGCTCGATGCCGCCACCGGTGAACGCATTGTGGTCGAGTCGCGGCTCAGCAAGCCCACGCTGGTCACCAACTGGACCCAGTTCACCGAGATCTTCGGCGGTTTCACCTCCGGGGCATTTCTGCCGGATGCCGTTTACGGCTACTTCTCGAACGGCGGTGGACCCTGTTATGTGATCAGCCTGCGGGCGATGGATGAGGGCGGCAGCGACGTCAAGGCTGCCCTGGTCACCATCCCGGCGGTCGAGAAAGGCAACGCCTTCCGCGTCACAGCCAAAATCGCCGGTCCCGACGGCAACAAGATGACGGTCATCATCAAGGCGGGCGAGGAGGGCGCCTTCTCGATGAGCGTCGGCGGTCAATCGAAATCGGATCTGACCGTCGCCAAAGGCGACAACCAGATCGCCACCGACACCTTCGACGCCGTCACGATCTCCCATGTCGGCAGTTCACCCCCTGCCGAGGGCAGTTATCCCCTGGCCGGGGGTGGGATCTCGGCCCTGACGGCCAGCGACTTCATCGGCGACGCCGGCGAGCGCACCGGCCTGGGTGGGCTGGAGGCGATCGACGATGTGCGCCTCGTCGTCTGCCCGGACGTGATGGCCGGCTATGACGGCTCGGACGGCGCCCGGGAACGGGTCAAGATGGTCCAGGAGGCGATGATCTCCCACTGCGAGCGGATGAAGTACCGTTTCGCCGTGATCGACACGCCGCCGGGCCTCAACGCCCAGCAGGCCCGGGAATGGCGCAACTACGTCAACTTTGACTCGTCCTACGCCGCCATGTACTACCCCTGGATCGAGATCGCCGACCTGAGCGGCGGGGGGAGCACCAGCAAGCTGGTGCCGCCCAGCGGCCACATGGTCGGGGTCTACAACCGCACCGACTCCGACCGGGGCGTGCACAAGGCCCCGGCCAACGAGGTCATCCTCGGCGCCATCAACCTGGAAATCAACCTGAGCCGGGGCGAGCAGGACACGCTCAACCCGATCGGGGTCAACTGCATCCGGGCTTTCCCCGGCCGCGGGATCCGGGTCTGGGGCGGGCGCACGCTGAGCAGCAACGGATCGTGGCGCTACGTCAACGTCCGCCGGCTTTTCATCATGGTCGAAGCCTCGATGGATGCCGGGCTGCAGTGGGTCGTGTTCGAACCCAACGACAGCACCCTGTGGGCCAAGGTCCGGCGGGATGTGACCGCCTTCCTGCGCAACGTCTGGCGCAGCGGAGCCCTGTTTGGGACCACGCCGGACCAGGCCTTCTACGTCAAGTGCGACGAGGAGCTCAATCCAACGGAGGTCCGGGACCTGGGCCAGCTGATCATCGAGGTCGGCCTGGCGCCGGTCAAACCGGCCGAGTTCGTCATCTTCCGCATCAGCCAGTGGGCGGGTGCGAACGCGGAGGCTTAATAGCGAAAATGATGATCTTGCGGCCTCGCCGCAAGATCATCATTTTCGCAAGAAATCGATAAGGAGCAAACCATGGCAGAAGAGAATCCGCTCGTTGGATTTCATTTCGCCGTCGACATCCAGGGCGTCATCAAGGGCTACTTCACGGAGTGCAGCGGCCTGGGGTCGGAGCATGAGATCATCGAGCACAAGGTCGTGACGGAGAAGGGCCAGGAGATCGTGATGAAGATCCCCGGCCGCCTCAAATGGGAGAACATCGTCCTGAAGCGCGGGATCACCAGCAACATGGACATCTGGGATTGGCGCAAGCAGGTCGAGGACGGCGGCGTCGACGACGCCCGCCGGGACGGCTCCATCATCATGTTCGACCAGGGGCTCAACGAAGTCGCCCGCTGGAACTTCGAGCAGGCCTGGCCGTCCAAGTGCTCCGGGCCCTCGCCCAAGGCCGATGGGAACGAGATCGGCATCGAGGAGCTGGAGATCACCCATCAGTACATCAAGCGGGAGAAATGATTCCCGCCGGCGGGGACCGCGCGGCAGGTGAGCCGCGCGGTCCCCACAGGGTTTGCCAATGGAAACGACATTCACTTTCACGCTCCCGCGCGGCTACGTCGACCCGGAGGGCGGCCGCCACCGGACCGGCATCATGCGCCTGGCCACCGCCCGCGACGAGATCGAAACGATGCAGGATCCCCGGGCCGCCGGGAACGAACCCTATCTCTCGGTCCTGCTGCTGAGCCGGGTCGTCACCCGGCTGGGAGAACTGGAACGGATGACGACGGAGGTCGTCGAAGGGCTGTTCGCCTCCGATTTCGCCTTCCTGGAGGATCTCTACGAGCGGCTGAACGCCCCGGAACCGGTCCTGGTCGGGGTCAGCTGCCCATCCTGCAGCGCCCGGTTCCACGTCAAGACGGCGATGCTGGAGTGAGCAACCATGCCTGAGACACCCGTCCCGGAAGGCGGCGCCCTCACGCCGGAGCTCGTCAAGAAGATCGCCGACCGGGTCTATGCCCTGCTGTTGGCCGATCTGCGCCGCGAACGTGAGCGGAATAGGATCAGCCCACAGCGCCGGAGAAAAAGATAAGGTTCCAGATCAATGGCCGGAGAGAATCGATACCCCGCAACGCCATCCTTCCGCTTCGTCGTCTCCTTCGACGGCGAGACCGTCGGCGCGTTCACAGAATGCGCCCTGCCGTCGGTCGAATGGGAGACCGAGGAGGTCAAAGAAGGCGGGCTGAACGGCTACGTCCACCACCTGCCGGGTCGCCGCAAGGCGGCCAAAGTGACCCTCAAGAATGGGGTCGGGGTCGCAAAAAAACTGGACGACTGGTACATCGATATCCTGAATGGGAAGATCGCCCGCCGCAAGGTCTCGATCGAACTGCTCAATGTTAAACACGAATCGATGATGACCTGGGATATCGAAGGGGCGTACCCGACCAAGCTGCTCGGCCCGAGCCTGAAAGCCGAAGACAACACGATCGCCATCCAGGAGCTCGAACTGACCTGTGGTGAGATCAACATCACGTATGCATAGGAATCATTGTCCATGACCGCCCGCTCACGTCTCGTCCGCAGGCTGCAGCGCCACGGAAAGATCGGCACGCTGATCGGACCGAAGTCCGAACCGGATGCGCCTGCTGTTCCGCCCGCGCGGGGTGCGAGCGGGGCCGTGCCCGCACCGGTCGTCATCCCCCAGGTGGAAACGATCCCGCGGTCCGCATCAGCCGGACCCGATTCGGCTCCAGCCCCTGCAGTGTCCGATCCGTCGCCCCCCGAACCCCGGCCGGCGGAAACCCGGACGCCGGAGGACGCCGCCTGGCGGAAGCTCAGGAAGATTTACACACTCCACCAGGAAAAGGAAGCCGCTGAAGAAAAGGGCGAGGCGCGCCCGGTCGGGGACCGGCCGGAGATCAACGTTGTCCGGAAGTCGGATGATCCGGCCGCTCCGCGCAGATCCCAGGCGCCCCCCCGGGTGCAGAGAGCGGAGGAAGAGGAGCCCCCGGTGGTCGAACAACCGGAACCGGCTCCGGAACCCGCCGCACCGGCTGGAGGTGCCCCGAACACCGGGACGGGATACGATCCGGAAACAGCGGGCCGCCAGGTGTCCGGGCTCCAGGCGGATATGGATCAGGAGCTCCCGCTGCCAAAACCGGATGCGCCGGAGGAAGACCACATCCAAAGGATTTTCCTCCCGCCCAGCCAGATGGGCATGGGCACCGGGTTCCCGGACCCAATCCTCACGCCGGGGATCCACCCGATCCCTTTGCCATTTCCGCCGGTCGGAGGGGGGGCGTTACCGCTGCCGTTCCCGGGCTTCCCGGGCTACCCGGGTGGTCCGTTTGGCGGCGGAGGCGGCGGGGGCGGCCCCACCGTGCCGCCCGAAACCGGCGGAACAGAGATCGGCGGTGAGGCCACCGTGGGCGGCGACATGCAGTCCGGTGGGGGGATCGAGGTCGGGGGGAGCGCCAACGCCGGGGGGAGCATTTCGGCGGGCGGCTCCCTGACGGCCGGTGGAAGCGTAGCGGGTACAAACATCAACGCCGGGACGGGCGTATCGGCCGGGGCAAACGTCGAAGCCGGCGGGAACATCACCGCCGGTACGAGCGTCGACGCCGGCGCGAACCTGGAGTCCGGCGGCAGCTTGTCCGCCGGGGGGGCGGTGTCGGCCGGCGCCGATGCCAGCGCCGGCACGGATCTGACTGTCCAGGGGGGGCTGGAAACCGGGGCGAACGTCTCACCCGGAAGCGATCTCAACGCAGCCGGGCCAGTCGAAGCGGGGGCGAACGTCACAACCGGTGGGAAGCTGGCTGGAGAAAGCAATTTAACCGCCGGCGGGAATGTGCTCTCGATCGGCGGGGTCGATGTTGGGGCGAACGCCGAGGTGGGGGCGGCACTGATGTCGATGGGCGATGTCGAGATCGGCGGCGCAGCCACCTCCGGAGCGGCAATGGTTGTTATGGGGGATACGGAGGTCTCCGGTCCCGCGTCCGTCGGCGGCGTGGTGATGGCGAACGGGGAGCTCTCTTTCGGAGCGGCCGCCGCGGTCGGCGGGGCGGTGATCGCAAAGGGGAAGACGAGCGTCGAAGGCACGCTGTCCACCTCGGTATTCAAAGGGCAGGATGTTGATCTCAGCGGCTCATTTGCGACCAACACGGTCAAGGCAAACACGCTCAGCGCCGGCGGCAGCGTCACGATCGGCGGCCGCGCCGACGTGGGGACGATCAACGCCTCCAGCGTCACGATCCACGGACCCACGAAGGTCTCGACCGGCGGGGGTTCGGTGGCCAAGAAGCCGGCGGATAACGCCCCGGAACCCGGTCTGCCTTTGAACGAGGCCTGGCCGGTCCAGCGCCGGTCGGATGCAGGGCTGCCCGGGGTCCCGACGGCTGTAAACAGCGACTCGGCGATCGAATATATCCCGCCGCGCGGTCCCCGGCCCGCAATGCCGTCGCCGGCTACCGCCCAGCAGCTGCAGGCAAAGCCGGTTCTATCGCCGGAGCCGGCAGCTCCCATCCGCACGAAGATCGGGGATCTCCCGGCCGACCTGTGGCAGCTGCTCGGCAGGGAGAGACAGGCTGATTCAGCGGGGACGATCGGCGCCCGGACCGCTACACCAGCTGTCCCGATTGAGCCGGCGCCGGTCCAACGCGTGGCCGCGGAGGAGTCTGCCGAAGAAGAAACCGGTGAGGAATCAGCCGGCCCGGACGTCGAGGCGCTGGCGCGGAAAGTCTACTCGCAGCTGCGCAGGCGGCTGCAGATCGAAGCGGAGAGAGCGAGACGATGAGCAACACACGCGGCAATCTCGTCGCAGCACGCATCTTCGAAGTCGACGATTCCGGCGAGGAGAAATCCGGCGGCGTCTCTGTCGACTGCATGTTTAACCCTTTCGAATACACGGTCACCAAGCAGAACACCTTCGAAGACAAAACACGCAACAACTCCAACGTCCCGCAGGTCGAGTTCAAAAAGGCCGGCTCCCAGACCCTCAAGCTGGCCCTCGTTTTCGACACCTTCGAAGCCGGCGAAAATGTTACCCTCACGACCAACCAGCTCTGGAAATTCATGGAGCCGAAAACCCGCGAGAACAGTTCATCGAACGCCAAGACGCCGCCGCCCGACGTCGCCTTCGAATGGGGCGTCTTCCGCTTCGTCTCCGTCATCACCCAGATGAGCCAGAAGTTCACGATGTTCCAGGAGGACGGCACCCCGGTCCGGGCTAAAGTCGATGTGACCTTTACCCAGCACCGCGATACCGAGGATTACCCCAACCAGAACCCGACCTCCGGCGGCGGTGAGATCGAGCAGGTCCGCACCGTCATCGCCGGCGAACGCCTCGACTCGATCGCCTACGACGTCTACGGCGACGCAACCCGCTGGCGCCAGATCGCCGACCGCAATGGGATCCGGGACCCGCTCGCGATCAAACCGGGCCAGATACTGACCATCCCGCCCAGGTCACAATGACCGAACAAACCACCACCACCAGCCAGATCACGATCACCATCGACGGCCAGGAAGTCCAGGCCGAGGTGATGCGCGCGCTGGTCTCCGCCACAGTGGACCAGCACTCCCACCTGCCGGACCTTTTCACGCTGACCTTTTTCGACTCGGATATGAAACTGCTCGATGAAGGCCCCTTCGACCTGACCAAAACCGTCGAGATCTCCGCCGAAGGTCCGGACGGCGACGCAATCGACCTGATCAAAGGCGAGATCACCGCGCTGGAACCCAATTTCGAGGAAGGGATGATCGCCCGTCTCGTCGTGCGAGGCTACGACAAATCGCACCGGCTCTACCGGGAGACGAAAACGAAGGCGTATCTCAACAAAAAGGACAGCGACCTCGCCGATGAGATCGCCGGGTCCGCCGGCCTCCGGACGGAAATCGAGACCACCTCCATCGTCTACGACCACATCTTCCAGCACAACCAGACCGACCTGGAGTTCCTCCAGATCCGGGCCCGGCGGATCGGGTATGAATGCTTCGTCTCTGCAGACAAGCTCTTTTTTCGCAAACCTCCGGACGATGATCCGGAAGCGAGCCTGACCTGGGGCAGCGACCTGAAAACATTCCACCCGAGCATGACCCTGGCCGAACAGGTCGACGAGGTCGTGGTGCGAGGCTGGGACGTTCAGCGCAAGGAGGCCATCGTCGGCAGGGCGCAGAACGGACGGGTCTGGCAAAAAGTCCACCAGCAGAAGAACGGAGGCGAGATCGCCTCGGATTTCGGTTTGGGAAAAATCGTCTTCGCCGATCTGCCGGTCGTCAGCCAGGCGGAGGCCGACGTCCTGGCCGCCGCCCGCCTCGATGAGCTGAGCGGCGCCTTTATCGAGGCCGAAGCGGTGGCCTTTCGCCGACCGGACATCCGCGCCGGTCGCTATGTGGATCTGCAGGGCCTGGGCAACCGGTTGAGCGGTAAATACCTGGTCACGAGCGCAACGCACAGCTATTCGCCGGAAGGACTTCAGACGACGTTCAGCATGCACGGCAGCCGCTCAGGGATCATCTCCGAGCAACTGGGGACCGTCGGGGCGTCCGAGCGGTTCCCGAGCGTGGTGATCGGGATCGTCACAAACGCCGAAGACCCGAACGGCTGGGGCCGGGTCAAGCTCAAATTCCCCTGGATGTCGGACGACGCAGAAAGTGATTGGGCGCGCGTGTCCGGCCAGGGCGCCGGTCCGGAAGCCGGGCTTTGCGTGATCCCGGAGGTCGGCGATGAGGTCGTCGTCGCCTTCGAGCACGGAAATTTCAGCCGGCCGTTCGTCCTGGGCGGGCTGTGGAACGGCCAGGCGGACCTGCCCCCCGAGACCGCCGGCGCCCGCGGCAACGAGAAACCGCTGGTCCGGACGTGGCGCTCGCGCACCGGTCACCGCCTGACGATGCACGATGATGCGAAAGACATGATCGAGATCGAAACCGCCGGCGGGCACAACGTCGCCATCGACGATGCCGGCAAGCGGCTGAAGATCACGACCAGCGGCGGCCTCTCGATCACCCTCGACGACAACGCCGGCAAGATCGCGATCGACAGCGGCAACGAGGTCGAGATCAAATCGAGCGGCCACATGAAGATCGAAGCCGGCGGCAACCTGGACCTGAAGGCCAGCGGGCAGGTTAATGTCCGCGGCGCCACCATAAACCTGAATTAGCGAAATTGGACGGTGGTGCGGGGGGAGCCCCGCACCACCGTCCAATTTCGCAGGAGTTTTACCTTGGCCCAACCCGCAGCCAAACAAGGCGATCAGATCACGGCGGTGGATATGCACATCGTCCTCGTACCGTCCCCCGGCGGGCCGGTACCGACGCCGCTTCCACACCCTTTCAACGGGATCATCGACGGCGGCTTGAGCGCCGACGTCATGGTCGAAGGCCGGCCGGCGGCCACCGTCGGCAGCACGGCCACCAATACGCCCCCCCACCTGCCGACTCCGCCCGGGACCGTCTTCCAGCTCCCCCCCACCAACCGGGGCACGATCACGATCGGCAGCGCGACCGTCTTCATCAACGGCAAACCCGCCGCCCGGGCCGGCGACCAGGCGCAGACCTGCGCCGACCCGGTCCCGAACCCGGCGGCGCAGGTCGTTGCTGCCGGCACCGTGTTAATCGGCTGAGCAGGGGTCCTGCTCAGCCACGCGAGGTTAATATGTCCGACCCCATCATCGGCCACGGCTGGGCTTTCCCGCCCAGGATCGACGCCCAGGGCGGGCTCGCCCTGACAGATGCCGCCAGTGAGATCCGCCAGGCGATCCTCATCATCCTGTCCACCTCCCCGGGACAGCGGGTCATGCGCCCGACTTTCGGCTGCCGGCTGCACGAACTCGTCTTTGCGCCGAACAACAGCCTCACCGCGGCGCAGGCCCGTCGCTATGTCGAGGAAGCGATCGGGATGTGGGAACCGCGCGTTCGCCTGGCCAACATCGACGTCCGGCCGGACCCTTCCGACCACGCCCGCCTGCTGATCAGCGTGGATTACGAGATCAAGGCATCTCACGATCGGCGGAGTCTTGTGTATCCGTTTTACTTGATACCAGAATAGTTTGCTGGTTTGCTGGTTGGCTGGTTCGTTGAAAACCAGCTAACCAGCCAATCAGCCAATCAGCCAATCAGCCAATCAGCCAATCAGCCAACGATGGAGCAAACCATGACATTACCTATCCCTGTACTCGACGACCGCAAATTCCAGGACCTCGTCGACGAGGCGAAGAAGCGGATCCCGCATTACTGCAAGGAGTGGACCGACCACAACGTCAGCGACCCGGGGGTGACGCTGATCGAACTCTTCGCCTGGATGACGGATATCCTGCTCTACCGGCTCAACCGCGTCCCGGACCTGCACTACGTCCGGATGATGGAGATGCTCGGGATCACACTCGCGGAACCCGCACCGGCACGCGTCCCGATCACGTTCTGGCTGTCCAAGCCGCAGCCTGTGTCCGTCACGATCCCGGCCGCGACCGAGGTCGCTACGACACAGACCGAGACCCAGGCATCCATCGTCTTCACCACCGAGCAGGACCTCACCATCCACCCGCCTGCCCTGGATGCGATCATCAACCGGGTCGCAAACCCCGAGGAGGCCGGGCGGAAACACTACGCCGCCCAGAACGTCCGCCGGCTGGACGCCGGTTTCGAAGGCTTTGAGGCTTTCTCGTCGGTCCCGCAGGTCGACGACGCCATCTACTTCGGCTTCGAGAACGATCTGAGCGATCACGTTGTCGGGTTCGATCTCGACTGCGACCCGGCTGGGGGCGCCGGGATCGACCCGACTCTGCCTCCGCTGGTCTGGGAGGCCTCGACGGGCGATGCGGACGAACGCTGGGCGGAATGCGAGATCGAAACCGACACGACCCGCGGGTTGAACGGTGCCGGCCGGATCACCCTGCACGTCCCGGAGATGGGCGCTGCCCGGATCGGGAAGGCGGACGGCTACTGGCTGCGAGTCCGCGTGCGTGAGATCTCGGAGGCTGAAAAAGAAACCGGGATGCGCCCTTACCGGGTCTCGCCGAGGATCCGGAGAGCCCGGGCGGCTTCCTGGGGCGGCCGGACGCCAGCCATCCACGCCCGGCTGATCGTCCGCGAGTTCGTCGGGCGCAGCGACGGTTCACCCGGTCAGCGCTTCAGCTTGATGCGGACACCGGTGCTCGAACGTGGAGAAGGCGAGACGCTCACCGTCCAGGTCGAAGGCGAACCGCCGCAGACATGGACCGAAGTGCGCGATTTCTCCGGGTCGGGCTCCCAAGACCGGCATTTCACTCTAGACGGGGTCACCGGCGAGCTACGCTTTGGTCCCGCCGTCCGGCAGCCGGATGGGACGATCAAGCTCTACAGCGCGGTCCCGCCGCGCGGCGCCAACCTGGTGTTCGATCGCTATCGCACCGGCGGCGGACAGGACGGGAACGTCGAGCGGGGGGTGGTCAACACCCTCAAAACTGCGATCCCGTTCGTCGGCCGGGTCGGGAACCGGTCCCCGGCCTGGGGCGGGCTCGACACGGAGAGCCTGGAGGCAGCCAAAGCCCGCGTCCCCGGACTGCTCAACGCCCACGAACGTGCCGTGACGGAAGCGGACTTCGAGTTCCTGGCGCGCCGGGCGCTCCCGGCTGCGATCGGGCGAGTCAAATGCCTCCAGCCGAGACCGTCCGAAGCCGGCCGGGTCGACCCGGGCCAGGTTTTCGTCCTCGTCATCCCGCGGGTCCCGAACGCAGAAGGCAGGATCGAAGCCGCCCATCTCGAGCCGGAGGAAGCGGACATGGCAATGCTGCGTGATTTTCTGAACGAGCGCCGCTTGCTGACCACCCGCCTGGATATCCGGGTGCCGGCCTACACCTGGGTCGCAGCCCGGGTCCGGCTGCGGGCTGCGCCGGGCGCCGACCCGGCTGCCGTCGAGCGGGAGGTGCTGGGCCGACTTTATAAATACCTGAACCCCCTGACCGGCGGAGCGAAAGGAAAAGGCTGGCCGTTCGGCCGGGACCTGTTTGCTTCGGATGTTTACCAATGTCTGCAGGGGGTTCCGGACGTCCAGTTTATCCGTGGGCTGGAAATTTTCCTTTCCCAGGCCGACGGCGGTCCGACAACCGATCCGGTCGAAACCGTTGAGCTCCTGGCGCACGGTGTGATCGCTTCGGGGAAACACGAGGTGGAATTTGTCTGAGATCCGGTTCACGCTCAAGATCGAAGGTCCGGATGGGTTCGGAGTCGATTTCGAGGTCCCGCAGGGCGCCACGCAGATCGGGCGGCAAGCCGGGAACGACCTGGTCCTCGCACATACCCAGGTCAGCCGGAACCATGCCCGACTCGATGCCGCCGAGGACTCGTGCAGCCTCACCGACCTGGGCAGTTCGAACGGGAGCTATGTCAACGGCGAGAAGCTTGAACCGAACGCGCCGAGAAGCTTGCAGGCCGGTGACCGGATTAAGATCGGACCCTTTCAGGCGGCGGTCGATGCCGCCGAGTCCGTGGGCACGGCGGTGCGTGCCGCGCCCGCCGCGGACCCGTCGATCGTGAGCGAGATCGAGCCCGCTCCGGAAGAGCCGGTGGTCCTGGAGGAAAAAGCCGCGGGATCACCTGGAGCCGCCAGGCCGAAAAGGACGTCCCGGAAACCGGCCGCACCCCCGGAGGCTGCGACGGTTCAACCGGTGGATGGACCGGGGCAGGAAGCGCCGCCGCCAACCCCGCCCGGCGGCCCGCGGCCGCCGGGTCCAGTCGCCGTCAACGGGCATCCCGGGGCCGTACCGGGGCTGACGCGCTACAGCAGCGTGCTGATGGATTATCTCCCCGGGATTTACCACTCCGATTTCATGTCGCGGTTTCTTGGTCTGTTCGAAGCGACCTTGCTGCCGGTTGCCTGGACGATCGACAATTTCGATCAGTTCCTCGATCCCGAGACGTCGCCCGCCGGATTCCTGCCCTGGCTGGCCTCCTGGTACGGCCTGGCATTTGACTCTACCTGGAGTGAAGCACAACGCCGCCGGCTGATCGCCGAAGCCCATGCCATCTACACCCGCCGGGGGACGCGCTGGGCGCTCACCCGGGTGCTGGAGATCTACACCGGCGTCGAACCCGAGATCGACGACGTGTCAAAGGACCTGGATCCGTTCACCTTTTCGGTCTCCATCCCCGTGCGCAAGCGCGATGTCCGGGACGACCTGATCGAGGCGCTGATCGACGCCCACAAGCCGGCGCACACGAGCTATTCGATAAAGTACCGGAGGTAATCAAGGACAACGGCGATCTGGACTACAATTGTTGGCGTGTTTCCGGATGATCGGCTTTCGACTGTCCTGTTCAAGAGATTTCTGGGCCTGGCGATCGCCTGCCTCGGCCTGTCCCTGGCCTGCAGCGCGCCGGTCTTCGTCCCCACCGCCGTCCCGCTCCCCAGCCCGTCGCCGACCTGGACGCTACTGTCCCCCGCCACGCCGACGCCCCAGCCATCGGCCACACCCGAGCCCCTCCCTACCCTCTCCCCAGGCCCCTCCCCCAGCCCATCTCCGACCGGGATGGAACCTGTCTTCAGCTGCCCGAGTGCTCCGGTCCCGCGCGTCGCAGTCGGCGATACAGCCAGGGTCACGTTCACGGACGGGCTGCCGCTGCGCATCCGGTCGAGCCCCGAGGTTCGGAACGACAATGTCGTCACCCAGATCACAGAGGGGGCGACCTTTACGATCCTGGGCGGACCGGTCTGCACCGCTATCCCGGGCTCCGAGGGCGCCTATGTCTTTTGGGAGATCGAACTCGATACGAGCGGCGTGAGCGGTTGGGTGGCGGAAGGAGATGATTCCGCTTATTATATTGAGGAGGTGCCGTGAAAGAGCTAATCGGAAGGACTCTCAACCGCTACAAGATCACCCACCTGCTCGGCGAGGGCGGGATGGGGGCCGTCTTTAAAGCTCAGGACCTGACCCTGCAGCGCAATGTCGCCGTCAAGGTCATGCACCCGCACTTTGCAAGGCGCACGGATTTCCGCGAACGCTTCCTGCAGGAAGCCCGCACGGCGGCCCGGATGGATAATCCGGGGATCGTCCAGGTCTACGACTTCGGTCAAGACCAGGAGATTCTGTACATCATCATGGAGTTTATCCCCGGCGACAACCTGCAGTCGATGCTCAAAGAGCTGAAGGCCGGCGGGAAATGGATCCGGCTGGATGAGGCCGTCGGGCTGCTGCGCCAGGTCGCCGCTGCTCTTGACTATGCGCATCACCAGGGGGTGCTGCACCGCGACATCAAGCCGGCCAATATCATGCTCAAACCGGGCCACGTCGACGGCCTGCCATACCGGCCTGTCATCACCGACCTGGGCCTCGCTCGCCTGCTCGAAGGCGATCGCATGACCCAGGAAGGCACTTCCATGGGCACCCCGGTCTATATGTCGCCCGAACAGGCGCTCGGCGAAACCACCGACCAGCGCTCCGACGTCTACTCGCTCGGCATCCTCCTGTTCGAACTCGTCATCGGCCACCCGCCCTTCCCGATCCGAAACCTGGCCGATGCCGTCCGCTACCACACCCGCGAACCCGTCCCGCTCCCGCGGGAACTGCGCCCGGAGCTCCCGGCCGACCTCGAAAAAGCGATCCTGTTCGCCCTCCAGAAAGACCCGGCCAAACGGCTCCCCAACGCCGGCGCCCTGGCCGAAGCGCTCAAACGCATCGGCCCGGCCCTCGACAACCTCGCCACCGCCGCACCCACCCAGATCGAAGCTTCGCTGATCAGCCAGTCCGTCTCCCTCATGACCCAGTTCGCCCGCGATGACGACCCGTCACGCGGCGCCTCGATCCTGGGGGAATTCGCCGCACCGGTCGATACCGCCTCGGACCGCATCCAGATCATGGGCCGCGAGCAGACGACGATCGACGTGGCCTTCAAACCGCCCGAAATGACCGTCGGGCGCGGCGATGAGAACGGCATCATCCTGCCCGGCAACTCCGTCTCACGCAGCCACGCCCGCATCAGCTACGACGGAAACATCTACCGGATCACCGACCTCAACAGCACCAACGGCACCTACCTCGGCGACACCCGCCTGCTGCCGGGCGTCGCCGAGATCTGGACGCCCGAAAAACCGGTCCGGATGGGCGACTTCTGGCTCAAGCTCGTCCGGGCAGCGAGGGCGACCTATATCGACGACCCCAGCAAAGCCCGTACCGGTCTCCACGCCGGCCCGGTCGGGAGCTTTCCGGGCACCTTTGTGGCCAGCCAGATCCGCTCGAGCGCCGGCCAGGGCCGGATCGGAGTCGTCGTCGATGAATCGGGGCTGACGATCGAACCCGGCCAGACCGGCGCCCTGGCGGTCACCCTGCTCAACCAGGGCGCCGTCGTCGACCATTTCCGGACGTCGGTCGATGGGCTGCCCGAAGGCTGGGCGACGATACCGCCGCCCGTCCAGCTCATGCCGGGCGGGCAGCAGCATGTCCGCATCCCGATCGTTCCACCCCGCCACGCCGGGAGCAAGGCCGGACGCTACACTCTGAACGTCAAGGTCACCAGCCAGGACAACCCGAGAGAATCCGTCTCGGCTTCCTCGACCGTCACGGTCGCCCCGTTTTATAAGCTGAGCGCCTCGCTCCATCCCCAGAAGATCCGGACCGGCAAACCGGCAAATTTGACCATCCAGAACCAGGGCAACACGCGCGAGGTGTTCCGGGTTGTCCTGCGCGACCGCGCCGACGAGCTGGTTTTTCACCCGCATTACGCCGATGTCCAGGTCCCGGCCGGCGGCAGCGGCTCGGCAGAATTCCGCCCAGAACTGGCCCGCCGCTACTGGTTCGGGACCTCGAAGCTGCATCCGTTCAGCGGCGAGATCACGACCGGGCAGGGCGAATCGCAGAGCCTGGGGGGGGAGGCGGTCAGCGGACCGATCATCCCGCTGTGGCTCGTCCCGGTCATGATGTTCCTGTGCGTCATCCTGATGGCCGCCGGCGGTTTCTATTACAACGGATACAACAACCAGATCGCCCAGGCGACGGCCTGGGCCTCCGAGACCAACGCCGCCGGCACCGAAATTGCCCTCCTTGTCGATAGCGACGGCGACGGGCTCACCGATGTTGAAGAGCAGCGGCTGGGCACCGATCCGTTCAATCAAGATACCGACGGGGACGGGCTCTCCGATTTTGAGGAGGTGCAGACCGGCACAGACCCGCTCAACCCCGACACCGACGGGGACGGGCTCACCGATGGAGAGGAGAAGATCTGGGGAACGAACCCCCTCGTACCCGATACCGACGGAGACACCATCCCGGACGGCGTCGAGGTCCATGAAATGGGCACCAGCCCGATCAACGTCGACACCGACGGTGACGGTTTGAACGACAATGTCGACCCGGACCCGGGCAAACTCCCCACGATGACCCCCACGGCGACCATCACCCCAACCCCGACCCCCGAGCACACCCCCACCCCTACGATCCCGCCGGACGGAGTCAGCCTGAACTGCGACGACACCTACCAGCGGATCAACATCCTGGACGGCGGTGCCACCGGCAAGACGATCACCGTGGACAACCTGAACAACGGCTCCTGGCAGACCGTCTGGGCGATCAGCAGCGGGGATCCGATGATCCGGCAGTTCGAGGATGAAGCCGGACTGTACCAATTCGGGGACTGCGAACATCTGCTCGCAATTCCGATCCGGTACAGCGGTTCGGGGGCAAACCTGCAGCTGGCGATCTACGAATGGAACGGCGCGACGATGGAAGAGAGCTACCAGCAGTACGGGATCGGCGGTACCTGGGAGCAGGTGGACGAAAACTTCGTCCGGTTCGAGCACTCGGTTTACCTGTACGGGGAGCCGAACTGCTGCCCCTGCAATCGGGAAGTCATCTGGCACCGCTGGAACGGGAATGAGTTCCTCGATGATGGCATCTCGCTCGAACCCACATACGAAGGCGCTCCGCCGGCCCAATGCCAGCCGACGCCGTTCCCGCTGGCTACCTTCTGGCTCCCTCCGCCGATCATCATCACCCCCTTCCCGATCTCCCCGTAATGACGACCTTCCGGACCGGCGTCTGCACCTGGACTTTCGGCGATTTGCCGTTGGAACATATCGCTCGGGACGCATCGGTCCTGGGTTTCGACGGGGTCGAGCTGCTCGGGGAGCTCAACCGTTATACCGCCCATGAAGCCAAATCCATCCTATCCGATGCGGAAATGGATGTCTTTTCCCTGACCCCAACCGACGCCGATCTAGCCCATCCGGATCCGGAGGTTCGCGCGGCCGGAGTGGATTATTACCGCCGGTTGATCGAGTTCGCCGCCGAGCTGGATGGACCGCTCGTTTCCTGTCACGGCCTGGTCGGCCGCGTGGCCGCCATCACGGACCAGGCCTCCGAGCGCTCGTGGTTGGCGGAATCGGTGGCCGCGATCGCCGCGGAGGCGAAAGCGCACGGGATCCGCGTGGTCTTCGAGGTGCTCAACCGCTACGAGACTCACACGATCCACACCTGTAGGGAAGCCGCCGACCTGATCGAAGGGCTGGGGGCAGACAATGTCGGCATCCTGCTGGACGCTTATCACATGAACATCGAAGAATCCGATCCCGCCGGGGCAATCCGGGAGGCCGGAGACCGGCTCTGGCTGTACCACGCTGCCGATTCGAACCGCCAGGCGCTCGGCCGCGGTCACACCGATTTCCGGTCACAGTTGGCCGCCCTGGAGTCGATCGGCTACACCGGACCGATTATCCTGGAGTGCACTGCTCCCGGACCCAACCCATTCACACCGATCAAAGACGATCGGTCGTTAGCGCTTCACCGGCAATATCTTTCCGAATCGCTGCGCCTGCTCAAAAGCTGAGAGAGAATCGAGCCGATCCGGCGCTGTCGGGGGCATCGCTCACGCCGACGTCCGATTAGTTCAATTCTCCATGTGGAGGTAACCTTGATCTCAGAACGCATCCCCTTCGGCCTGATCGGGGCAGGCCGCATCGGCAGCCTGCACGCCGAATCCCTGGTTTCCCGGCTGGCGAGCGCCGAACTGATCGCCGTCGCCGATATCCACCGTCCGTCGGCGGAGGCGCTGGCCGCCCGGTGGCGGATCCCCGCGGTGCACGACGATTACCGGGCGATTCTCGAGGACCCCGGGATCGCAGCCGTGGCGATCTGCTCCGCTACGGACACGCACGCTCAAATCATCCGCGAAGCCGCCGCGGCGGGGAAACATATTTTTTGCGAGAAACCGATCGACCACAGCCTGGCGAAAATCGATTCCGCCCTGCAAGCGGTGGCGGATGCGGGCGTATTACTTCAGGTCGGGTTCAACCGCCGGTTCGACGCCAATTTCAAAAAGGTTCACGATCTCGTCCGGGAGGGACGGATCGGCGAGCCCCAGATCCTGCGGATCACGAGCCGGGACCCTGCCCCGCCGCCGCTGGACTACATCCGGGTCTCCGGGGGCATTTTCCTGGACATGACCATCCACGACTTCGACATGGCCCGCTACCTGATCGGGGCCGAGGTGACGCAGGTGTTCACCGCCGGCGGGGTGATGGTCGACGATGCCATCGGGGCGGCCGGGGACCTGGACACCGCCGTGATCACCCTCTGGTTCGATAACGGAGCGATCGGCACGATCGACAACAGCCGCCAGGCCGTCTACGGGTACGACCAGCGGGTTGAGGTGTTCGGCTCGAAAGGCATGGCGCGGGCAGACAACGACTACCCGGATTCGCACGTCCTCAGCCATGCCGGCGGAATCGAGTCCGCCAAACCGCTGTATTTCTTTCTGGAAAGATACATGGACTCCTACGTCACTGAAATGGCCGCTTTCGTCGAAGCCATCCGGACAGGGGGACCCGTCCCGGTCACCGGTCTGGACGGCCGCATCCCGGTGGTCATGGGTCTGGCAGCGGCCCGCTCCTACCAGGAGAACCGGCCGGTCCTGCTTTCCGAGGTCGAGTGAACCGGAAAAGATTCCGGGCCGGCCTGATCGGATGCGGGAATGTCGTGCTCAATGCGCACATCCCGGCAATCCGGCAAGTTGTTGAGATCGAGCCGGTCGCCGTGGCTGATCCGGTCGCTTCGCTCAGAACGACGGCGCTCGAACAACTCGGGCTGCCGCCGTCCGCCGGATATGCAAGCTACCTGGAAATGCTGGCCGAACAGCGGCCGGATTACGTGGTTTTGGCGACGCCGCCATCGGTGCGGCTGGAGATCGTCCGCGAATGCGCCCGGGCCGGGATCCACATCCTGGCCGAGAAGCCGGCAGCGGCCATCCCCCGCGAGGCGGATGAGCAGGCCGAGCGGATGCGGTCCGCCGGATGCACCTTCGGCTTCGTCCACAACTACCTGTTCTATCCCGAGTATCTCCGGCTCCGGAAGATGGTCGCGGAACGGGAGATCGGCGTCCTGCGGCATGCGACGCTGAACTTCCTGGGCGTGGAGGACAGACCGGGCAACCACGCCTACCGGCCGGGTTGGCGCCACGACCCCGGGGCCGGGGGCGGCGGCGTGTTGATGGACATGATCCACGCGATCTATCTGGCCGAGTTCCTGGCCGGCGGCGAGATCCGGGCCGTCGGCGCGGTCGTGGACAACCTGGGCTATCCGACCGGCGCCGTGGAGGACATCGCCCTGGTCCAGCTGCATTTCGAAAACGCCTACGTCACGATCCACATGGGCTGGGGATCCGGGCCCGGCGGGATCGAGATGACCGGGTCGGAAGGCAGGGCGCTCGTCTTCTACCGCGACTACCGGACCGGTCCGTTCGACCACCTGGAGAGCATCACGCGGATCAACGCCGAAGGCCGGCTGGATTATTCACCCGAGTCGCAATACGACGGAACATTGAACTTCGTCGAAATCCACCGGGATTTTATCCGCGCGATCCGCGACGGACGTCCGCCGGCTGCTCCGGCAGCCGCCGCCAACCGCAGCCTGGAGGCCGCCCTGGCGGCCTACGTCTCGGCCTACCAGGGCCGGGTCGTCGACCTGCCGTTCGAGAAAAGCGATCCGGTTTATCTGCAAGGGGTCGCCGGTCTGGCCGATCTGCCGGGACGTCCAGACAACCCAATCACCCGGCGCGGGCTGTTTTTGCGAAATCCAGGCGCATGAGCGGGCTGCGCCCACACATGCGCCTGGATATCGCTTATGATGACTGAAGAACTTATTTCAGGAGGCAAAGAATGAAGTTGGGCCTGTATTCGGATTCGCTCGGTAATTTGCCCTTCGAAGAGATGCTGGACTGGCTGGTCGAGAATGGTTTTGAAGCGGTCGAGATCGGGACGGGCAATTTCTCGACGGCGCCGCATTGCGATCTCGACCGCCTGGTCACGGACGACGGCTACCTGGATTTCTTCCGGGATGCGATCTCATCACGCGGACTGGTTCTCAGCGCCCTGAACTGCAACGGTAACCTTCTCGACCCGCACCCCGACCGCCGCGCCCAGGCCCAGGAGGTATTTCGTAATACGGTCCTGGCAGCCGAGCGGTTGGGGATCGACACCATCGTGACCATGAGCGGGTGCCCCGGCGATCCGACCGGCGGTACGTTTCCGAACTGGGTAACGTGCAGCTGGCAGAAGGAATTCGTGGAGCTGTTGGATCTGCAATGGCAGCTCGAAGTCGAACCTTTTTGGTCGGAGGCCGGTCGATTTGCCGCTAACCATGGTATAAAAATAGCGATTGAAATGCATCCGGGCCAGGCGGCTTACAACACCCGGACGATCAAGCGCTTACGCGAGATCGCCGGGCCGAATCTGGGCGCAAACCTCGATCCGAGCCATTTGTTTTATCAGGGCATGGATCCGTTCGTCGTCATCCGCGCCCTCGGGGAGGGGTTTGTTTTTCACGTACATGCAAAAGATACCCGCCTCGATCCGCAGGAGATGGCCTTGAACGGCGGTCTAGATCCGCGTCCGACAGGTACCCCCGGCGTCCGCGCCTGGGATTACCGCACGGTCGGGTTCGGGCATGATGCACTCTGGTGGAAAGAATTCGTCAGTGTGCTCCGCCTGGTCGGTTTCGACGGCGTCCTGAGCGTCGAGCATGAAGATCGGTTGATGTCCGGCCAAGAAGGGATCCGCATGAGTGCGGCGTTTCTGCGCCCGCTCCTGCCGCGCACCCTGCCTGATGGAAACGGCCCCGCCGGCCCGAGAGGAGGTCTCTATTGAACGATGGCTGACAATCCATCCCCTCGTTTCTGTTTTCCTAAAAATGCGGAGGAATACGCAACATGAAAAACCCAAAGATTCTCGCTTTACCGGCGATCGCCCTGATGTCGCTCTTGTTGTATGCTTGCGCGACGCCGACCCCCGTGGTCCAGATCGTCACCGAACAGGTCATCGTCACCCAGGAAGTCGAAGTGGTCGTCACCCAGGAAGTCGAAGTGATCGTGACCGAGCAGGTCGAGGTCATCATCGAGGTCACTCCGCAGCCGATCGGGGGCGAACTGATCCTGTATGCCTGCCTTTTCGATCCCGACAAACTCGAAGTCCTGTTCCAGACCTTCAAATCGCAATTCGGTGTGGACGTGACCTGCCTGGACATGAGCTCCGGTGAAGCGCTCGAACGCATCCGCGCGGAATCGGAAAACCCGCAGGGTGATGTCCTGTTCGGAACCACCAACCTCTCTCACGTCAACCTGGCCGCGGATGGCCTGCTGCTTGAATACGAGGGCGTCGGCTGGAACCTGTTCCCCGATGGTCCGCTCAAAGACCCGAACGGCGCCTGGACCGGTTTTTACTACGGCGTGATCGGTTTCGCCTGCAGTCCCGAGCGCCTGGAAGAGCTCGGCGTGGATTGCCCCAGCTCCTGGGATGATCTGCTCGACCCGGTGTTTGCGGGTGAGATCGTCGTCGCCAGCCCGGCGGCTTCCGGAACTTCCTACACCATGCTGAGCGGCCTGGCGCAGCTGTACGGGGTCGATGAGGCCTTCGCCTGGTATGCCCAGTTCGATCAGAACGTGGCCCAGTACACCGAGTCGGGCAGCGCGCCCGGCCGGCTGGCCGCCCAGGGCGAATACGCAGTCGGTATCGCTTTCGCCCATGACATCCAGGTGCAGCAGGATGCCGGTCTGCCGGTGATCATCAGCTTCCCGTCCGAAGGAACGCCTTTCGAGATTGGCGGGATCTCGATCATCAACGGCGCCAAGAATGAGGCCGCTGCGAAAGCCTGGGTCGACTACGTCTTCACGACCGCGTTCCAGCGCTACCACAACGATGTGGCGAACCGGATCCCCGTCGTGCCTGGCGTCGAACTGGCCGAAGGGACCTTCGGCCTGGAAGATGTGCTCCTGATCGAAGGCTACGATCCGACCGAGTGGGCCGCACTGAGAGACGAACTCGTCGGCCGGTGGCAGGACGAGATCGGCATCAACCGCTAACCGCGAGCCTCCAATCGACTCACCGGGTCCCCCGGTGATCCTGAACTCCCCGCTCCACCCATGACCGGCTGCCGGCCATGGGTGGGGCGGGGTCAAAGGCAGACCGGACCGACTATGAGCCAGACCGATTCATCCGCCCCGATCACTCCGGCAGCCAGGAAAAGACGCCTGCAGTTCGCCGGGCTTATCC
Organism: Anaerolineales bacterium; assembly: GCA_035512695.1. GTDB lineage: Bacteria > Chloroflexota > Anaerolineae > Anaerolineales > JABWBV01 > DATDOR01. The sequence continues at coordinate 22,377 of DATKDL010000201.1, forward strand.
TTGCCGAGCTGGTGTTGCTGGCATTCCTCGGATTCCGCTACATCCAGGTGGTCCACGTCGTGGACCGGGTCGAGGTGATCGGGGACCAGGAAACCACCTACTACCGGAACGAGATCGTCGCCGATCCGCTGCTGATCGGGTTCGTAATCGCCGGCATGGCACTTCCGTTCGCTTCCAACAAGCTGCGCCGCGAACCGGCCCTCCTGCTCGCCGTCCAGTTCTCGGTCGTCAGCCTGATCCTGTTCGTCCTTTGGCCCATGGCGCAGGTATTCGTGCAGAGCTTCCGCGCTGAGCGCGGTGCCACGGAGTTCTCGCTGTTCCAGTTCGAAAGGCTGCTCCAGATCCCGACTGTCGCTCGCGCCACCCGGAACACCCTCGTTTTGGGAATCACCACCGCCGTCCTGGCAACGGTGATCGGCACGCTGATCGCCTACACCATCACGCTGACCGACATCCCTTTCAAGCGCTGGCTCACGATCCTGACGATCCTGCCGCTGGTCTCCCCGCCGTTTGCAGTCAGCTTTGCCTTCATCCTCCTGTTCGGCCGCCGGGGCTTGATCACCTACGACCTCCTGAAGATCACGACGGCTGACATCTATGGCCCGCAAGGCATCATCCTGGTCCAGCTGATCAGCGACGCGCCCCTGGTGATCCTGATCCTATCGGCCGTGTTCGCCTCGATCAGCCGCGACCTGGAGGAAGCCGCCGAAGACCTGGGCGGGCGACCGCTTCACATCCTCCGGACGGTCACCTTCCCACTGGTCATGCCGGCGATCCTGACGGCCGCCTTGCTGACCTTTATTTCTTCAATATCGGATTTCGGCAACCCGATGCTGATCGGCGGCGGTTTCCAGGTGCTGGCGACGCAGGCCTTCATCCAGATGGTGGAGCTATTCGATCTCCAGCTGGGGGCCGCCCTGGCGTTCTTGCTCGTCATCCCAGCCCTGGTCGCGTTCGGTATCCAGCACTGGATCGTCAGCAAGCGATCGTATGTGACGGTCACGAGCGGCGCCCGCACCGGCCACATTCGCTCTCAGCCCGGCTGGATCAAATGGCCGCTGTTCGGGTTGACCGCTTTCATGGCATTTATCACGATTCTCCTCTACGGCTCCATCTTCGTCGGGGCCTTTGTCAAGGCCTGGGGTTTTGATTTCACCTTCACGACCGCCAACCTGGCCGGCCTGGTCTCGGCCGTGCCCCAGCTGCGGAATTCGCTGATCGTTTCGATTGGGTCGGGGGTCGTCGGCGGCCTGGTCGGGATCATGATCGCCTGGCTGGTCACCCGGCAGAAATTCCCCGGCCGCCAGGCGCTCGACTTCTCCGCAACCGTCATGTACGCGATCCCCGGCACGGTCATCGGGATCGGCTATATCCTGGCGTTCAACGCCGCCCCCTATTTTTGGACCGGGACGTTCTCGATCATCATCATCGCCTACGCCTTCCGGCGACTTCCGGTCGGGCTGCGGACCGGGGTCGCCGCCCAGCGGCAGATCGACCCATCTCTGGAAGAAGCCTCTCTGGACCTAGGCGCTTCCAGGCTGCGCACCTTCGCCCGGATCACTTTCCCGCTCCTGAACCGGGCGTTTTTAGCCGGGGTGATCTATATCTTTATTCGCAGCATGACCGATTTGAGCGCGGCCGTCTTCCTGAACGCCGGCCGAACCCAGCTATATACCGTGCGCATGTTCCGGGTTATGGTTACCGGAACGCCCAGCCAGGCGGCGGCTTTCGCCGGCCTGTTGATCGTCATCATCCTGCTCGCCCTGGCCATCCTGAGCAGGCTGACCGGAAAAAGATTCGTTGACCTGTTTCGAGTGTCCTGATGACCGAATTCACCACCGCCTCCATCACATTGAAAGACCTCTCCAAGCACTTCGGCGCGGTAAAAGCCGTCGACGAGATCAACTTGCTCGTCGAAGAAGGCACGCTGGTCTGCCTGCTTGGACCCAGCGGCTGCGGCAAAACGACTTCGCTGCGGATGGTCGCCGGGTTCGAAGAGCCGACCTCCGGGAAGGTCTTCATCGGGCAGGAAGATATTACCAACACCCCGCCTTACGCCCGGCCGACCGCGATGGTGTTCCAGAGCTACGCCCTGTTCCCACACATGTCGGTGTACGACAACATCGCCTACGGCCTGCGCGCTCGGCGCACACCTAAAAAAGACATCGATTCGGCTGTGATGGAGGTCGTCCACTTGATGGAGTTGGGAGGCCAGGAACGGAAATCACCTCCGCAGCTCTCCGGGGGCCAACAGCAGCGGGTCGCGCTGGCCCGGGCGCTCGTCATCCACCCCAAGGTGCTGCTTTTCGACGAGCCGCTTTCCAACCTGGATGCCCTCCTGCGGGTCCGGATGCGCAGCGAGATTCGGGGGATCCAGAAACGGCTCGGCATCACCAGCCTGTACGTGACCCACGACCAGGAAGAGGCTTTTTCCATCGCCGACCTGGTCGCGATCATGAACAAGGGGAAGATCGTCCAGGTCGGGACCCCGCGCGAACTCTACCGCGCCCCGGCCGACCGGTTCGTGGCGGAGTTCGTCGGTCTTTCGAACATCGTCCCGGTCCGGTTGATCGAAACGAACAGCGGCGGCGCAGCGGTCGAAATCTTCGGGCTGACGATCCAGAGCCGGCGGCCCCCGAAGGATCCGAACGGGGAGGTCTCGATCGTCCTGCGGCCGGAAGCCCTCAAGCTGGCCACCAGCGGGGAGAACGGCGTGCCGGTCACCGTCCTGACTCTGGCCTTCACCGGGCCGCTCGCACGCTACAACGTCCGGACCCTGGACGGTACCCTGCTGATGGTCGACCTGCACAACCCGGCCCCGGACGAGTTTTTTGAAGAGGGCCGCCAGGTTCGCCTGCTCCTGCCCGATTCGGTCCCGGCCTTGCTGGGATGAGCGCGAATATGGACCGCGCACGCCGGATAAGCCTGATCTGTTTCGATTTTGGGGACACCCTCGCCGATGAGGGCACCGAACTGAAAGACCCGTCCGGAGTCACCCTTGAGGCCGAGCTGATCCCCGGCGCAAGCGAAGTGGTCAGAGAACTGAAAGCCCGCGGGTACCCGCTGGCCCTCGTGGCCGATGGTCTGCGGGGCACTTACGTCAACGTGCTGGGCCATTACGGGCTGTGGGACCTGTTTGATGTCCGGGCGATCTCCGAGGATGTCGGGATCGAAAAACCCGATGCCCGCATGTTCAAAGCGGCCCTGGACCCGATGGGGATTCCCGAAGAGCAATATGATCGCGTCCTGATGGTCGGGAACAACCTGTCCCGCGATATCCGCGGCGCCAACGCGCTGGGGATCACCAGCGTCTGGCTCGACTGGGCGCCGCGCCGTTCGAAGATCCCCGCCGATACCCTGGAAGTGCCGGACTACACGATCAAGCTGCCCATCGAGCTGCTGGATGTGATCGAAACCTGCGAACACGCGTAGAACGGGTAAACGGGGTGCAGGCGGCGATTTCACCGCCGCCTGCACCGGTTTTTCCGAGGATTTCACTCGATCGCAAAGTGAGTCAGGATATCCCGGACACCGTCCGAGGCCTCATAGGGGGAAACGTAGTCGACGACGGCTTTCACCTCTTCGACCGCATTGGCCGGCGCTGCGCTGTACCCGACCAGCTGCAGGAATTCGGTGTCCACTTCCGTGTCTCCCACACCGAGCATCTCCTCCGGCAGCACTCCCACCCGGCTCGCCAGGAATTCGATCCCCCTAGCTTTGCTGCTCCCCCGCACCAGGATATTCAAACAGGAGACTGAATATACCAGGTCGACGCCGTCGTTCAGGGAGCCCAACGCAGTTTCGACCCACTCCGCCAGTCGGTAGACCTCCTCCACCCGGTACGGGAAAAGGCTCAGCGAATACTCCTTCCCCGGCTGGATATAAGCCTGCCGATTCCGGATCACCGTCTCCTCCAACCGCCGGCGCACCGCGGCGATCGTGTCTCCACTGTTCAGGTCCGGATGCGGCAGGAACTGGTAGCCCTCGGGCTGGTACAGCCCGGCGCCGTTCTCGAACACCGCCGGGAGATGCCCGTCGATCGCCTGGAGCAGGGCTTCGACGTACGGGGCGGGACGGCCGGAACAGATCGTCGCCGCCGGGAGGCTCGGGTCCACCCTGGCGCGGTGGTTCAAACCGGCCAGCTGCCCGAGCAGCGCCAGGTCGAGACCGATCGCCTCACCCCCGGTCAGCACGCCGTCGATGTCGAATACGAGCAGCCGGATCGTCATCCCGATACCGCGGGCAGGCCCAGCGCCCGCGCCTCCCAGTCCTCTTTGATCCAGGACCAGTCCGGGTCGTCGTACGGTGGTGTGCCGCGCTCGTCGTCCTCCGGTTCTCCGGCCAGGTAGTTCAGAAAATAGACGTTCGACCCCGGCGCGGCAGCGACCGGATGGAAACCCTGCGTGACCAGGACCGCATCCCGATCCCGAACCGTGAATAGTTCGTCAAAATCGCCGTCTTTGCGGTAGTTGCGGTGGATTGCGAACCCGGACCCCGGCTCGATTCGGTAGTAATAAATTTCCTCGAGGACCGGCGAACCCATGTAGCCGTCGTGGCAGTGTGGCGGATAGCCCGACCACATCCCGCCAGGCACGTACACTTCGAACAGGATCAACCGCTCCGCCGGCAACGGGTGGTTGAGGATGTGGTTCACCTGGCGCCGGGCCGCTCCACCGCCGCGGATCTCCTGCTTCATCTCGCTCGGCTCGAACAGCCGCAGCGGATAGCGCCCCTCCGCCGGGGCGCCCCCGATCGCAAACTCGAACCCGCCGGCGGTGTCGATCTGCAGATCGATACCCGGCGGTGCGTAGAGCACCTGCGGCATCTGCGCAAATACGCTCGTGCGAGCCAACTCGAACACGCTTTCACCCACACGCACGATCCCCGACCCGGCCAGCGGGACCAGGGCGATTTCTTCTCCCGCCGTCTCATATGTCAAAACCGCCTCGGCCGGCAGGTCGAACACCCGGAAGCTCAGATACTGCCATCCGGCAGTCTCCGGCGTGATCCCCAGGGCGAGCGGCGATCCGTTCCCGGACCGGATGTGATGGTTCATAACGCTCCTTGTCTCACAGTCCCAAATCCCTCAAAAATGCCCGGTTCCTGCCCGCGCTCTCCGCCGGCGATCCTAACCCCGGCAGCACGTCCTGCTCGACGACGATCCAACCTTTATACCCGATCCAGTCCAGTTCCCGGAGCACACCAGGGAAATCGACCGCCCCGCGGCCCAGCTCGCAGAAGATCCCCCGGCGCACGGCTTCGAAGTAATCCCAGCCTGAATCCTCCACCAGGGCGGCGATCACCGGATCGTGGTCCTTGAAATGGACGTGCCGGATCCGGTCTGCGTGTCTCCGGATCCCATCGATGGGATCCCCGCCGCCGAAGGCGTAATGGCCGGTATCGAAGCAGAGCCCGACCAGCTCCGGATCCGTACGCCGCATCAAAGACTCCACCTCCGCCGGGGTTTCGACGAAACCGGCGCAGTGGTGGTGAAAGACCGACCGAACGCCGGTCGCATCCAACACCTCCCTGGCCACGGCCTCCACGCCCTCGGCAAAAGCGCGCCAACCGGCCTCGTCCAGCCCCTGGCCCGGGGTGATCCGCCCGGCGTGCCGGGTCCGGACCGGGTCCTTCCCGTTCTCATCGGCCAGCACGACGACCGGCGTCGCGGCGACGGCCGCCAACAGCCGGGCGGTCCGCACGGCCCGCACGGCGCCGGGCTGGTGGGCTCCCCGGTCGGAGAAGTCGACCGGGACGAAAGCCCCCAGCAGCGCCAATCCCCGTCCACCAAGTTCCGCATCCAGGATCTCCGGTTCGGTCGGCATAAAACCCCAATCCCCGAGCTCTGTCCCTTCATACCCGGTGTCCCGGATTTCATCCAACACCCGTCGGTAGCCGGCTGCCTGCCCCTCGAGCTCGAATTCCAGGACCCCCCACGAGCAGGGCGCGTTGGCAATTCGCATCATCTACACCCTCCTTCAGATATGAAACCGCTCGTTCCGCCGGTTTTCATCGTAATGGGCCCGCGCTTCGCGAACCTCGGGGCTGGTCGACACCTCCGCCACGGGAACGTCCCACCAGCTTTCATAACCGGGGACGCCGGTGTAGCGGTCGGTTTCGATGTATATGACCGTGGTCTGCTCCTGCCGTTTGGCCTCCGCCAGCGCGGCTTCCAGGTCCCGGACCGTGGCAGCCGGGATCACATGCGCGCCCAGGCTGCGGGCGTTGGCTGCCAGGTCCACCGGCAGCGCCCGCTCGGCGGCGTCGGACGGGGCGTAGCCGTCGTCCGGCAGCAGCCCGGTGCGCTCGTCGCGGTAGAGATAACGCGTGCCGAAGCCTTTGCTCCCAAGCGACCGGGAGAGCCCGCCGATGCTGCCGAATCCACGGTTGTCGATCAGGATGATGGTGAGCTTGACTCCTTCCTGGACCGAAGTGACGATCTCCTGCGCCATCATCAGGTACGAACCGTCGCCGACGACGACGTAGATCTCCCGATCCGGTGCCGCCAGTTTCGCACCCAGACCACCGGCGATCTCATAGCCCATGCAAGAGTAGCCGTATTCCACATGATATCCCTTCGGATCGCGGGTCTGCCAGAGCTTATGCAGATCCCCGGGAGCGCTTCCCGCCGCGCAGAGCACGACGTCCCGGTCGTCCGAAAAGCGGTTGACGGCCCCGATCACCTCCCCCTGGCTCGGCAGGGGGGTATTGCCCAGGTCGTAGATCCGGTCGACCTCCGCGTCCCATTCGCGGTTGAAACGGGCTGCCCGTTCCCGGTATTCCGGGTCGACCTGCCAATCCGCCAGCCGCTCTTCCAGGGCCTCCAGGGCCGCCCGCGCATCCCCCGTGAGCGGCAGCCCGCCGTGCTTGTGGGCATCGAACTCGGCGATGTTGATATTGATGAACCGGACCTCCGGATCCTGGAAGGCCGTCTTGGAGGCGGTCGTGAAATCGCTGTAGCGGGTGCCGATCCCGATCACGAGATCGGCCTCGCGAGCCATGATGTTCGCCCCGAAAGTCCCGGTCACCCCGATAGCGCCCAGGTTGCGGGGATCGGCGTAATGCAGCGAGCCTTTCCCGGCCTGGGTCTCCCCGACCGGGATCCCGGTGCGCTCGGTGAAGGCCGCCAGCGCTTCGGTCGCCTCGCTGTAGATCACGCCCCCGCCGGCCACGATCAGCGGGCGGCGGCCGGCCCGGATCTGATCGGCGGCGCGCTGCAGCAGCCCGGCGTCGGGCAGCGGGCGTGGGATGGTCCAGGTCCGCGGCTCGAACAGGGCGGCGGGATAATCCCAGGCTTCCGCCTGGACGTCCTGCGGCAGCGCGAGGGTGACCGCCCCGGTGTCGGCCTGGGAGGTCAGGGTCCGCAGCGCCTCCGGCAGGGCGTGGATGGCCTGCTCCGGACGGTTGATCCGGTCCCAGTAGCGGGAGACCGGTTTGAAGCAGTCGTTGACCGAGATATCCTGGCTGTGCGGCAGCTCGAGCTGCTGCAGGACCGGGGCTACGTTCCGACGGGCAAAAATGTCACCGGGCAGCAGCAGGACCGGCAGCCGGTTGATCGTGGCACCAGCCGCGGCGGTGAGCATGTTCGTGGCTCCCGGGCCGATCGAGGTGGTGCAGGCGAAGGTCTGCAGTCGGTTCTTCATCTTGGCATACGCCGCGGCGGTATGGACCATGGCCTGTTCGTTGCGGGCCAGGTAATACCGGAACGCCGGGTATTCCTGCAGCGCCTGGCCGATCCCGGCCACGTTCCCGTGCCCGAAGATCCCAAAGCAGCCGGCGAAGAACGGACTGTGGACCCCGTCGCGCTCGACGAACTGGTTCGTCAAGAATCGGATCACGGCCTGCGCCATGGTGAGACGGATCGTCTCCATCAGAAACCTCCTCTATCTGCGATAAACTGCAGGGCTTCGTCTTCATAGGCCATGAAATTGGCACAGCCGTGCCGGGTGACGACGATCGCCCCGCAAGCGTTGCCCATCCGGGCGGCCCGGTACCAATCCCAGCCTTTGAGCCGTCCGTAGATCAGCCCGCCGGCGAACGCGTCGCCGGCGCCCAGCACGTTGTAGACGTCCACCGGAAAACCCGGCACATCAATCGGGGCGACGCCTCGCTCGAATACCGTCGCCCCCCGCCCGCCGCGCTTGACGACCAGGGCTGCGGGTCCCAGCTCGAGCAGACTCTGCACGGCCGCATCGACATCGCCGGCGATCTCCGGAGATGAGACCTGCGAATCCCGCACCCGGGCCTGCCCGGGATCGCTGAGCATGGCAGCCAGGACCTCCTCCTCGGTCCCGATCGCCACATCGACCCCGGCGAGGATGGCGCGCAGGTTGGCGCCGTAGGCCAGGGGATCGTCCCACTGGTCGAGGCGGAAATCGAGGTCGCAGAACACGGTCGCACTGCCGCGGCGGGCCTGTTCGACCGCATAGAAGGTCGCGCTGCGGGAGGGCTCGCGGCTCAGGTTCGTCCCGGCAAACTCGAAGGCCCGGCAGCGGTCGACCGGGGCGGCGCGCACGTCATCGATCGTGAGCCGGATGTCGGCGGCGTTGTCGCGGTAGAACACGAGCGGAAATTTATCCGGCGGTTCGATCCCGAGGATGACGGCGCTCGAGCGCGCGCCGGGCTTGCGCGGGATCCAGCGGGTTTCGACGCCTTCGGTTTCGAGGAATTGCAGGATGAAATCGCCGACCGGGTCCGGCCCGACGGCGGTGAGCAAGGCGGTGCGGACGTTCAACCGCCGGGCGGCGACGGCGATATTGGTCGGGGAGCCGCCCACGTAGGCGGCGAAGCTCTTGATCTCGGGGAACGGTGCGCCAATATCGTTCGAGTACAGGTCGATCGACGATCGGCCCATCGTCACCAGGTCGAATTCCGGGGCCAGCGTCTGCATCTACCCGCCCGCCTCCGAGTCCGCACGGACCTCGTCCAACCGCCCCGCGCTGCCCAGGATCTTGCATTTGTGAGCGACCATCCGGGACAGTTCCCGGATGGAATCGGCTCCCGGCCCGGTGAAATCGAACTCCTCCGGGTGGTCCCGGAAGAACTCCCGGTGGACCCGCATCCAGACCAGCCGGCCGTCGGTGCCGAAGTTGACCTTGGCGATTCCCAGGCGCACTGCTTCCCGCAGCTCGCCTTCGTCGACCCCCTGCGCGCTCGGGGCCAGCGCCCCCCCGGCGGCGTTAATCCGGGCGACATCCCCGGGGTCGACGTGCGAAGCTCCGTGCAGGACCAGCGGGAAACCGGGGAGCGCCCGTTGGATCTGCGCCAGCCGGTCCAGCCGCAGCCCGGCGGCGCCCTCGAATTTATACGCCCCATGACTGGTCCCGACTGCCACGGCCAGGCTGTCGGCCCCGGTGCGGGCGACGAACTCGGCCGCCTGGTCCGGGTCGGTCAGCAGGGCCTGGTCCTCCCGGACCGAGCGCTCGTCCTCCACCCCGGCCAGCACGCCGAGTTCAGCCTCGACCCAGACCCCGGCGTCATGGGCGCGCTCGACCACCCGCCGGGTGGCGGCGATATTCTGCTCGAAAGCCAAATGGGAGGCGTCGATCATGACGGAGGTGTAGCCGCCGGCGGCGATCGCCCGCAGGCAGGTCTCTTCGGTGCCATGGTCGTGGTGGATGGAGAGCGTAAGGTCGGGAAACCGCTCCTGGGCGGCCCGGGCCATGGCCCGGAGCATCCGCTCCCCCGCGTATGCCCAGGCGGCGCGCGAGAAAGCCAGGATGACCGGCGCCCGGGCTTCCGCAGCGCCCTGGAGCACCCCCAGGATTTGCTCCATGTTGGCGACGTTGAAGTGGCCGATCGCGTAGTCGTTGGAAGCGGCGTTGTTGAGGGATGAGAAGGCCGCCTGTTTGAGGTCCGGCATAAATCGATAATACCATGAGGCCGGTGTGGAAAGGGAGCAGGCAAACCGGCCGGGTGGAGCTCCACCCGGCCGGTTTGCCTGCTCCCTTTCCGATTGAAGACCCATCCGAAAATTTGGATGGTTGGTGAATATAATAGAGCCGGACCCTCACCATGCCCGACCAGACTCCAGCCAGCCCCGAAGACCTGCGCAGCGCGATCGCCTCCCTCGAAAACCAGCGCACCGTCCTGGGCGATTCAGCCGTAGACCTCGCCATCCAAGCGCTCGAAAAACAGATCGTCGAGCTGCAGGCCGGGGAGCGAGTCGCGGACACGCCCCCGGAGCAGCACCGCAAGCTCGCCACGATCCTGTTCCTCGACATCGCCGAACACACCAGCCTGATCAGCGGTCTCGATCCCGAAGAGAATTACGCCATCATCGAAGAAGCGCTGGTCCGGATGAACCGTCAGGTCGTCGAGGCCGGCGGGCATGCGACGCGCTTTACCGGCGATGGGTTCAAGGCGATCTTCGGCCATCCCGTCGCCCACGACAACGACCCCGAGATGGCCGTCCGAGCCGCCCTCGGCATCCTGGATGTGACGGAGGCATACGCCCGCGAGCTGAAAGCCACGCACGGGATCGAGATCTTCCAGGTCCGGATCGGGATCGACACCGGTCTGGTGCTGATCGGCGGTATCCTGGAGGAGGAGAACACGGTCAAGGGCGAGGCCGTCAACTTGGCGTCCCGCCTGGAAGCCGCGGCGCCGCTCCAGTCCGTCCTGATCTCAGGCAACACCCACCGGCTCGTGCGCGGTATTTTCGATTTCGAAGCCCTTCCGCCGCTGGCGTTGAAAGGCATCGACCATCCGGTCACCGCCTTCCGGGTCACGGGGATTCGGGAGCAAGCCTTCCGGGATCCGACCCGCGGGCTGGAGGGGGTCGAGACCCCGTTGGTCGGCCGGGGTGAACCGCTCACCGAACTGCAGACCGGGCTGGACAACGCCGTCTCCGAGCCGCGCGCCCGGATGATGACGGTCGTGGCCAACGCCGGCGTCGGGAAATCGCGGCTGATGTACGAGTTTGAAAAGGGCCTCCCGGCAAGCACGGTCCTGTACAAGGGCCGGTCGATGCGGGAGCGGCAGAACATCCCCTTTGGGGTGTTCCGGAATATCTTCTCCAGGTTCCTGGGCATCCGGGAAAATGAAGCGCCGAGCGAAATTATGCTCAAGTTCGAACGGGAGATCGAGCGCCGTTTCGGCCCGGGAGACGACCGCCCGGTGCGAGCCCATTTCATCGGCCAGCTGCTGGGCTTTGATTTCAGCCAAAGCCCCTACCTCGAAGGCGTCCTGGAGGACGCCCAACAGCTGCGCGAACGGGCGCAGGATTACCTGGTGGAATATTTCCGGATCGTCTCGGAGCGGGAAACCTGCGTCATCTTTCTGGAGGACATCCATTGGGCCGACGATTCATCCCTGGATATCGCCTTGCGCCTGGTCGAACTTTTGAACGACCGGCGCTGCTTCATCCTGTGTAATGCCCGCCCGAACCTGCTGGAGCGCCGCGACTCCTGGGGGATCATGAGCCCGGCCGCCACACTTCTCAATCTCCCGCCTCTTTCCCGAAGGGACAGCCGGCACCTCGTTGGCGAGATCCTCAGCAAGGCGGCCGTCATCCCACTGATCGTCCAGGAATTTATCGTCAGCGGCGCCGAGGGCAACCCGTTCTACATCGAGGAGCTGATCAAGATGCTGCTCGAGAACGGCGTCATCTCGGATGCCGGGGGCGGTTGGCAAATCGAACAGACCCGGCTGCTCGAGCTCGAGGTCCCACCCACCCTGACCGGCGTGATCCAGGCCCGGCTTGACAGCCTGGGCCAGATGGAGCGGACGCTTCTGCAGCAGGCCTCGGTGATCGGACGGACTTTTTGGGACGGGCTCCTTTTCCGGATCAACGCCGCAGACCAAACCGAGACGACCGAACGGAAGATCCGTGAAGCGCTGGCCGTCCTCCAGGAAAAGGAGATGATCTACTCCAGGGAGGCGGGCGCATTTGCCGATCAAACCGAGTACGCTTTCAAGCACGCCCTGACACGTGAAGTGACTTACGAGACGGTCCTCAAGCGGATGCGGCCGGTCTATCACGGCCTGGCGGCCGAATGGCTGATCGAGCACGGTTCGGAGACCGCCGGCGAGTTCACATCGGCGATCGCTGCACACCTCGAACTCGCCGGTCAGAAAGAGCAGGCCGCCGTCTACTTCCGCCGCGCAGGCGAAGCCTCCATGAAGCAGTACGCCAACCTCGAAGCGATCAGCTACCTGACCCGCGCCCTCGATCTGCTCCCGGAGACGGCTCACGAGGAGCGCTTCCACGTCTACAAGGCTCGGATCCAGATCTTAAGCCTGACAGGCGACCGCAAAGCCCAGAAGCAAGACCTGGTCCGGCTCGCTGACCTGGCGCGCGCCCTGAACGACGAGGCCCTGAGCGGCGAATCGGCCCTGCTCCACGCCGCGCTGGCGTCGGACCAGAGCGATTATCCCAACATCATCCGCTACGCCCGCAAAGCGATCGCCTATGGTGAACAGACCGGCTCCCCCCGCCTGACCGGCCGCGGCCGCCAGCTCTGGGGGCGGGCCCTGATCTCGATGGGCGACTACGAAGAAGCCAAAGCTCAGTTGGAAACCGCCCTCGCCCTGGCCCGCGAACACGGCCATTCACAAATCGAGGCCGACAGCCTGCGGTTCCTCGGCAGCCTGGCTCAAAACCAGGGAACCCCTGAAGAAGCCCGGGGTTATTACCAGCGCTCGCTCGAGATCGCCCGGCGGACGGGGGACCGGCGCGGCGAACTGCGCGCCCTGACCCATCTCGGCAACATCAGCCTGCTGCTCTACTCGTACGAAGAGGGCGAAACGTATTTCGACCAGGTCCTGAGCATCAGCAAAGAGATCGGCGACCGCTGGGGACAGGGCAACGGCATCTGGGCTTTTGGCGATATCTTCCGCCGCCAGGCCAACTATCGGAAAGCCAGCGATTTCTACAACCAGGCCGTCGCCATCTCGGAGGAGACCGGCGCCAAGACCCTCGACATGAACTCCAACCTACAGCTGGCCACGATCGCCATGGAGAAATCGGAGTTCTCCGAGGCCGGCCGCCATACGAGCGTGGTCCTCGAACTCGCCCAAAGGATCGGAAATCGACCGATGGAAGCGCGGGCGCTGCGCGAGATCGGCTGGTTCTTTCACCGCCAGGGCGACTATGTCCGGGCAAAAAACTATTACCAGCAAGCGCTCCTGCTTTTCGAGGAGCAGGCAAACCCGCGGGCCATCTGCCGCGCGATCACCCATCTGGGTCTGCTCAATCTCGACCTCGGCAACCTGCCGGAAGCGAAGTCCAATATCGAAAATGCGCTGGGGCGAATCGAGGGGATGAACTTTCCGGCCGAAAAGGCGCTGGCGCTCACGGTATTGGGTCACGTGCTTGCCGGGCTGGGCGATGGAGATGGCGCGCTGGGGGCTTACCGCCAGGCATTCGACCTGTTTGATTCAAAACGTGAGACCGCGCTGATGACCGAACCGCTCGCGGGCATGGCGCAGCTCCACCTCGCCGCCGGCCGGACGGAGCAGGCCATCAAAGCAGCCCATCAGGTGGTTGGAATCCTGGACGAGGCCCACGCCAGGGCCGAGGCGGGAGGAGACTCCGACCCGGCCTACCTCCCCGGCACGGAAGGCACGTCAGATCCAATCGCCATCGGGTTATCCATCCAACGGATTTTCACTACCGTGGGAGATCCCCGCGCGGGACCGCTGCTGAAGCGGCTGCGGGACCTGCTCCAACGGCAAATGGCCCGGATCGATGACGTCGATCTCCAACAGGCCTTTGTTAACAATATCCGAACCCACCGGGAGGTTCTTCAAATGCACGCCGAGCTGGAAAAAGGGGTGAAAAACTGAAACGAACGGCGATGCTCCCCTCGCCGTTCGTTTCAGTTTTTCACCCCTTTTCGGCACAGGAGGTTTGTGATGAGCCTTTACAGCGCTTTGCCGTCCTCCACGGAAGCCGCCAGGACGCTGCTGCGGCAGATCGAGTTGTTTGGTTCGCTCACCGAGGACGAACTCGATCGGGCGGCCGGCCAATTGCGCAGCCGGACCTTCGGCCCAGGTGTGACCCTGTTCCACCAGGGGATGCCCGGGTCGTCGCTTTACGTCATCGAAAGTGGCAGCGTGCGCGTGTTCGCCGTCGGACTGACCGGGCAGGAACACACCTTCACCACTTTCGGACCCGGGAATTTCTTCGGCGAGCTGTCCGTGATCGATGGCCTGCCGCGCACCGCCTCGGCGATCACGCTCGACCACTCCGTCATCTGGCTGATGTTGCGCGAGGGGTTCAACAAACTGCTCGATGAATCCCCGTCCTTCTGCCGGGAGGTGGTCCAGGTCCTGGCCCGCCGGATCCGCCGGTCGGCCACGCACGTCGAGTCCATCATCTTCCAGGATGTCCTGGGCCGGGTTGCTTACGAAGTTCTCAACCTGGCGGACCGGCATGGACGTGAGACGAGCGGTGGGATCGAGATCGACATGCCCTTGACCCAATCCGATCTGGCCTCGATCGTGGGGGCGACCCGCGAAAGTGTCAACAAGGCGCTGGCCGCGCTGCGCAAACAGGGGCTCCTGGAAACGGAGGGAACGCGGCTGCAGGTGCTGAATGCGGAAAAGCTGATGGAACTCGTCGGCCGGCGGGGCCGCTGACGGTTGAGTCTCCAACCACAACTCGCCGGCAGCGGAGACCGAAAGGGGCGCCGCAGGGTCTCATCTTTGAATTTCCGGCGCACGTCCCGGCCGCCGGCGCTCGACCCGCCGGCGCGCAGCAGGCGGAGGACAAGCGAAGTGACGTGGTAAGGTTAAAAAAACGACGAGCAGCATGTACAATGCTGCTCGTCCGATTTGTGGGCCCGGCAGGTTTCGAACCTGCGACCGAGCGGTTATGCATCCCACTACAGTTTTCACTGCCCTTTTCAGGTTTGTGGGCTGGACTATCCCTTCATCCGGTGGACCGGATGCCTGCCGTCTAGTCTCTACACCTTCCTCGATTGCTCGAGGCTTGGCTCGGGATCGCCATGGCCTGCGGCCGAAGGTTTCCCCGAATTTGACAGGTTTCACCCGGGGATCGCTCCCCGGGCAGCCCGATGTGAGCCGCCTGCTCTACCACTGAGCTACGGGCCCAAAAAACGTGCAACGTGCAAGGTGCAAGGTGCAAGGTGCGACGTGATTTCTTCATGCGTTGCACGTTGCACTTTGCACGTTGTACGTTGTACGTTTTGAGCGGGAGACGGGATTCGAACCCGTGAATGTCAGCTTGGAAGGCTGATGCCTTACCACTTGGCGACTCCCGCGGATCTGCCTGAGAACCTATGGGACGCTATTATATCAGCCCCCGGGTTTCTTTTTTTCTTGTTCAGGGCTGGGCGATCAGTTTGAAATCCCCGATCAGGATGCCGTCGTTTTCGGAAACGAGTCTGGCGTAGATTTCCACCCGGTAACCCGGGTAGCCGCCTGTCGGGATGGAGATTTCTTTGAGAAACACGCCGGGCAGATCCTGCTTGGACCGGATCACCGGGCTACCCGGGCCGTCCTGGAAAAAGATCTCTACCAGTTCGCCGCTTTCAGTGATCCCGTACACCCGCAATTCGAGATCGCCCTCGTGCAGGTGGTGGATCTCTTCCCACCCGAAAAAGAGCCGGTCGTGCGGGGGGACATTCGTGACATCCGTCCATGCCCGGGACTCCGGGCAGCACTCCGTCGGCCAGATGTCTGTGCTCCTGTAATCCCGATCGGCCTGCAAAGAATAGGTTTGCGATGGCGACTGAGGAAGCGGGCCGTGCAAACCACAATCCCGTTTGTTGATCGACCAATTGCACCAATAATCCGGTTCCTGTTCCCAACCCGCAAAGCTGGGGTTGCCGCTTGCATCCTGCAGCAGGCCGTTCACGAGGAGATTGCTCCCCGTGAGTTCTTCGATTTGCACCGGAGCCTCCGTGGGTTCGGGCGTATCGGTCGGTTCCGGTTCGGGTTCAACCATCGTCGTGGGAGTCGGCGTCGGAAGCGCCGGCGAAGGGGTAACCGTCCGCCGTCTCTCGGTTGCGGTTGCGGTTGCGGTTGCGGTTGCAGTTGCAGTTGCAGTTGCGGTCGAGGCCGGAGCCGGTGCGGCAGTCCGGCGCGCTCGGCTGCTGTATCCCAGGCTGAGGAGGAAGACGAACAGGCAGATCAAAAGAAACGAAATGGCTATTCCGGAATGAGACAGATTCGGGTTAATTCGTTCGATTCTTTTACGCATGTTGTCTGAACCTGCATCATCTTAACCGATAACCCTTAATGGCCGCTGATAAAATATCCGATATACTATCTTGAGGTTTGGCGGATTTTCACGATTCCCCTTACATCGCATGAACACACTGATAAAGACACTGATTTTCACCGGCATATGTCTGTCGATTTGGGCTGCAGCTCCCGCTTACGCCCAGGAGGCCTCCCCCGCCATCCTCGTCATTGAAGCCGACGGGGTCGTCGCGCCGGCGATGCGGGAGTATATCCGGCGCGGGCTGGCGACGGCCGAGCAGCGCGGCGTCTCGGTCGTCGTCCTCCGGCTCGACACGCCGGGCGGTGCGGTCGACTCGATGACGGAGATCGTCGCCGCCATCCGGGGCAGCCCGATCCCCGTCGCCGTCTACGTGGCGCCGAGCGGGTCGATGGCCGCCAGCGCCGGGACGGTCATCACCCTGGCCGGGCACGTGGCAGCCATGGCGCCGGAGACCGTCATCGGGGCGGCCTCGCCGGTCGGCGGCCAGGGGGAGGACCTGGGTGAGACGATCGAGACCAAGGTCAAGGAAGCCCTGCGCGCCCAGGTGCGCTCCTTGATGGAGGGCCGCTCCGCCGAAGCCATCGCCCTGGCCGAGGAGACGATCGAGAACGCCATCGCCGTGACCGCCACCGAGGCGCTCGCCGCCGGGATGATCGATATCATCGCCGTCGACCTGTCCGACCTGCTCCGCCAGCTCGACGGCCGGACCGTCCGCTTCCCGGACGGCTCGACCGAGATCCTCTCCACCGCCTTCGCAGAGGTGCAAACCCTGCCCCCCTCGCTGATCGAGCAGCTCCTGGCAATCCTGACCGACCCCAATATCGTCTTCCTGCTCCTGACGATCGGCGTCCAGGCGGTCCTGATCGAGCTCGGCAGCCCGGGCGGCTGGGTGGCCGGTTTCGTCGGCTTCGCCTCGCTGACCCTGGCCGCCTTCGGCCTGGGTTTCCTCGAGACCAACCTGCTCGGCCTGGCCTTCCTGGTGATGTCGTTCGTCCTGTTCGTCCTGGAGATCAAGACCCCGACCCAGGGCGCGCTGACCGCGGCCGGGGTGGTCTCTTTTATCGTCGGGGCGTTGGTCCTGTTCAACTCCCCGGGCACCCCCGGCTTCGCCCGGGTCTCGGTGCCGCTGGTGGTGGCCAGCGGGGTGGCGATGGGGCTGATCTTCGGGGCCGTCGTCGCTTTCGCCATCCGGGCACAGCGCGGCCGGCCCCGCACCGGCCAGGAAGGCCTGGTCGGCCGGACCGGGCGGGCGCAGACGGCCCTGGCCCCCGCGGGCCTGGTGCAGGTCGGGGGGGAGCAGTGGAGCGCGGTGGCGGAGGTGGGGACGATCGAGGCGGGGAGGCGGGTTGAGGTGGTGTCGGTGCAGGGGGTGCGGTTGACGGTGCGGGAAACGGACTAAACGCGGCTGTGGTATTTTTCGGGGGTCGTTTTCGGGAAGTGCTCGATCAAGGTGGGTGACATGCACTCGCGACGCTTATCTTACCCAAAGGATCCTGCAATCCTCTCTTCTGCCCGCCGGCTGGCTTTCGCAGGCAATCTGACGGTCGCGCTGTTGGTTTTCGGATGGACGCTCGGCGCGGCAGGTCGAATGGGCGAACGTGGGAGCCGCACGGGTTGGAGATAAGGGCCACCCGTACCGCCCTTGCGAGGACACAAAGCGACCCGACCGTTGCCGCGGTCGGAGCTTGGGAGCGAGCAGCTACAACCCAGAAAAATGTGGTTTAATTTTCCTCGAGAACGTAATCGGCATCAAAATGAATAAGGAGGGAAATCGAAATGAATAACCCGGGTGAATCAATACACAGAAGCCTCCTGCTATTGTGGGTGTTGATCGCCCCGACCATCGTCATCGGGGGCACACTGGCACTGTTTGAACGATCGGCAGCCCGCGCCGGGGCGTTCACGGTCGACACGACTGGAGATACCCACGACAGCGTTCCGGGAGATGGGATCTGTGCAGACGCCAATGGAGATTGTTCTCTCAGGGCAGCAATTGAAGAGAGCAACCGCCTCGCAGGTGCGAACGCAATCGTCCTCTCGACAGGGACTTTCATTCTGACCGAAGGACAGTTGTGGATCAGCGATACGCTCCACATCTCCGGTGAGACACCAGAAACAACGATCATCTCCGCCCAGTCAAACTCGCGCGCGATCACGATCGATCGCGCAGGCGGAGACGGTCTCATCAACGTATTTCTGGAAAACCTCACCGTGCGCGACGCCCTTGTGTTGAATGACGATTACGGCGGAGGGATCGTCAGCAATGAAAACGTCTCGATCCAAAACGCCATAATCCGGAACAATCGGGCCGCCAACGGCGCCGGTGTGATGAATATCGGCGGAAAAATGTTAATTACAGATACCTTGATCATCGAAAACGACGCGGTATTCGGCAGCGGCGGCAGTTCCGGGGGAGGTGTTTACACCGGGTTTGGTCTCACGAAAATCATTTCAACCACGATCGCCAACAATCACGCCGATTTCGGTGGCGGATTATCGCTTAGGTTCGGTACGATGATCGTTCAGTCGAGCTCGATCACAGGCAATACCGCGGAAGAATGGGGCGGCGGGGTTCGCAATCAAAGCGGGATCTTTACGATCACCCTCTCTACAATTGATCACAACAAAAGCGAGAATCAAGGGAACTCTGGAGGTGCAGCGATCCTGAACGAGTGGTGGGAAGGACAGATGTGGCTGATCGATAGCCGAGTATTGGAGAACGCTGCGCCGAACACGAATCATTCACAGACCGGCGGGATCCTGAATAGTGAAGGGCGGATCGAGATAATCAGGACCGAAATCTCGAGGAATACCGGTACTGGTTTGGAGAACGCGAATTTCGGAACGATGATCGTCACGGATAGCACGATTGCCGATCACGTCAAGGCGGCTCACGGCGGCCAGGGCATTATCAATTCGGCCGTTCTCACGGTCACAAACAGCACGATTTCAGGCAACGATGGCTCTGGAACGGTCCTGTTGGGGACGATGAACAGCAACAGCAGCGCCTTCATCGGGAATTCGACGATCTCTGACAACCGCACGACCGCCAGCGGAGGTGGGGTTTACGCGTCTTCCCACCATCCGGTCATCATCACCCATTCGACGATTGCCTTCAATATGGCCGACAGCGACCAGGATGGCATCGGCGACGGTGGCGGGATCTACCGGAACGATCCCTCCGGACCCGTCATCCTGCGAAATACGCTCGTCGCCAACAACCTCGACGCAGGCCTGGAGAGTCCAGATTGTGGTGGATTGGAGCTAGAATCCGACGGATACAACCTGATCGCTTCGACTGTCGGGTGCATCATCAACCCAGCGGCAGGCGACCTGGTCGATCTTTCGATATCTCTGGGTCCGCTTGCCGACTGGGGCGGACCGACCTTCACCCACGCTCTCCTGCCCGGAACCCAGGCTATCGAAGCCGGTGTATGTACGGATCCGTTCGGAAATCTGGTCTCTGCGGACCAGCGTGGGGTAACACGGCCACAGGGCGCCGGCTGCGATATCGGCGCTTTCGAATACGACGGTTCGGTTCTTCTATTTTTCCTATTCCTGCCGGTCGTCCAGAGATAGTCCTATCGAGTAAGCGATCCAGCGCGTCAACGACTCGCTGAATCTGTTAGAATCCCCCCATGCCTCACCAACCCACCCGCGACCGCATCAAGGTCGATGTCATCGATTTGGCCCCCCGCCCACAGCGGCGACCGGAGTGGATCCGGGTGCGCGCTCCGGTAGGCGAGACCTACGACCGATTGCAGGAATTGATGCGGTCCAAATCTCTGCACACCGTCTGCGAAGAGGCCATGTGCCCCAATATCGGGGACTGCTGGGGCCGCGGCACCGCAACCTTCCTGATGATGGGCGATGTCTGCACCCGCACCTGCGGGTTCTGCGACATCAAGCGCGGTGTCCCCGGCGCCCTGGATTGGGCCGAACCCGAGCGCATCGCCCAGGCCGTCAAATCCATGGACCTCAAGCACGCCGTCATCACCAGCGTCAACCGCGATGACCGGGCCGACGGCGGCGCGCCGATCTTCGCGATGGTCATCCGCCGCATCCGGCAGCTCCGGCCGGGCTGCTCGATCGAGGTCCTGATCCCCGATTTCAAGGGAAGCCTGGAAGCCCTGCGGATCGTCATGGACGCCCGCCCGGAGATCCTCAACCACAACGTCGAGACCGTTCCGCGGCTGTTCAAACAGGTCCAGCCGCAGGACAGCTATGAATGGACCCAGGCGATCCTGGGCAGCGCAAAGAAGATGGACCCGGACGTGCTCACCAAGTCCGGGATCATGCTCGGCCTGGGGGAGACGTTGGACGAGGTCAAGGATGTGATGCGGACGCTTGCCGGCCTGGGGGTCGACATCCTGACGATCGGCCAATACCTGCAGCCCAGCCGAAAACACCTGCCGATCGAGCGCTATTACACACCCGATGAATTTGTCGAACTGAAAGAATTCGGTTTAGGGATCGGCTTTCGCTGGGTCGAGAGCGGGCCGCTGGTGCGGTCTTCGTATCATGCCGAGGAGCAGGTCCGGGCGCTGAGCGTGGTGCACCGGGAGTTGTACGGGAGCGGCTAGACGAAACGAGGTTGATCGCCTCCGCAGAAGTAACTTACAGCTCGATCTCTCCGCCCTCTTCTGGTGAACCCTGTTTCTTCCGATAATACGCCACGCTCAAATAAGCTCCGAAATGAAAGATGATCCCGCTCAAATAGGCCCAGGCCAGAAAAGCGATGATGGCCGCCACCGAGCCATAGATCAGGTTCGAGGCCGAGGTGTAGGCGGAGACGAGCAGTAAAAACGCTCTCTTGGCGAGCTCCCAGAGCAAGCCCGCCGCCACAGCGCCAGGCAAGACCTCACGCCAGGTGGAAGCGCCATGGGGGAGCAGCATATAAAGCACCATGAACAGGCCCACGTCAGCCGCAATCGCCACCAGGTAACCCAGACTGTCCCCGACCGAGATCATCTCGGCCGGCAGCCAGGTGCGGAGGTTGGCGAACAGGCTGCCTATGAACGAAGCAAAAAACAACACCGGTCCAATGACGGTCAGGACAAAAAGGATCGCCAGGCCACGCCGCTTCCAGACAGGACGTCTTTTTTTATTGCCCCAAATATCGTTGAGCGTCTGGGTGAACGTGTAAAAGATGGTCGAGGCAGACCAGATCAGACCGATCAGCGCAAACCACGTGACCGGACCGCGCGCCCGGATGATTTCGTTGATGTTCTGGCCTAACAAGATGCCCAGGGCCGGTGTGATAAATTCCAATTTATCAACGATGTACTGCTGGCCCGCCGCCGGGTCGAGAGTGTAGCTGACGATGGAAATGCTCAGGAGAATGAGCGGAAACAGGGAGAAAAGGGAAAAATAGGCGATCGCCGCGGCGATCACCGTCGAGCCCGGTTTTAACGCCTGACCGGCCGCCACCGCCAGCATCCCCGGCCATCCGAAGGCGCGGTCATTCCACGTCCGCGCGAGGAGGATGCCCGCCTCCCGGAGGCGTGTCAGGGCACCGACTATCCCGGAAGCGGGCGTCGCGTGCTGTTTTTTCAAGTTCCGATCTCGCCGGGCAGCCCCTCATTTCTGGGAACCGCAATATCCGCGGGGATGGCGGCACCCAGTACGGGTTCAGCTTGCTCGATCAAATCGGCCAGCCGCTTCATACTGCTGGTCACCAATTCCGGTGGCTCTTCTTCCATTTCTCGGATGGTGTCCCACATGCGCGCTTGCCGTTCCTTGAGATCTGAAATACGGGCTGCAGCCCCCGCTGTTTCCCGGCGGTTGACCAGATGACTCCATAAAATCTGGATGACGACGGAAAAAGGCGGCGCTGCAATGATGCCTGCCAGGCCGAACGCGTCTTCCAGGGCAATGATCAGAAAAATGGTGAGAATCGGATTCTCCCATCGATGGCTGAGGAGCCGGGGTTTGATAAAAACATTCACGACCATCAACACGACCAGCGTGAAGATCATTGTAAACAAGCTGAGCGGCACGCTGGTGAGGAGCCCCACCAGAAGCACCGGAACCACCGCCATGACCACGCCGATCATAGGAACCAGGGTTGCCAGCGCGCCGGCCAGCGCGAGGAGCACCGGGAATGGGGATCCGAGCAGCCAGTAACCGAGGCTCAGCACCAGCCCGGCCAAAAGACTCCGGGCAAACTCACTGCGCAGATAAGCGCCTAATTCAGACTCAACGAGCCGCCAAATCTCACGCACCTGTTTGCGCCGGACGGACGGGAGCAGTGAGAGCCAGAGCCGTTCAAAATGGTTCTGGTTGCCGGCCCAATAGATGCCCAGGAAAAGGATGATGATCGCAGCGCTCACAACGGTGCCCAGGCCCTGCGAGATTCCGAGCAAGACCGGCAGCACGAGCTGGCCCTCCTCGCCGGTCATCGCCGTGAAGAGCATGCTCGGCGCCGGCAGTCGCGCGACCAGCGCCTGCTGAAAAGCGCTGCCCTCCAACCACACCGGGAGCCTCCAGGTATTCTGATCCGACAGGGATTGGGCCAGCTGCTGAATTTCATGGCCGGCGCGCCCGGCAGTCAGGAACAGAAGAAAGCCGAAAGCGCCCAGCACCGCCAGGTAAAGAGCGATCCAGGCGACCCGCACCATGATCTTCAGCCGAGCCAGGCGATGACTCAGCGGGCGCAGCGCTGCAGCAAACATCAAAGAGATCAGCAGGTAGAGGGCGACCGTTCTGAACTGCCATACCACCACGAGAGCCAGCAGCGCCGACATGATGGCCGCGCCGACCGCCGCAATCTGCTTTGTCATGACGCCCCAGGGTTGGCGACCTGGGCCAGCAGGGAGTCCAGGTCGGTTGTGATGGCTTCGATCTCATCCATCACCTGGTCGGTTTGCTTGACCCACAGGTCCGTGCCGGACTTCGAAAGCCGGGCCTGTCCGCGCAGGTCGTCCGCCAGATCCTGGGCTTCGTATCGAAGCCGGCTGGCAAAATCGCGCCCTTCCGGGCCGTCCGACTCCTTCGCTTCTCGATTAAAAACGAAGCGATTGAGCAAGACCTGCAGTATGGCTGCGATGGGAATAGCCATCAGCGCTCCAGCAATGCCGAACAGAGAGGTGAAAGCAAAAATCGCCAGCAGGGTGACGAAGGGGTTGACCCCCACTGCTCTTCGCATGACGCGCGGGACCAGGATACTGTTTTCCAGCTGCTGAATCACGAGCGTGGCGACGATCACCCAGGCGAATTTTGAAGGGGCGATGGATAAGGCCACGATTGCAGCCGGAACGGCGCCGATCAGGGGACCGATCATCGGGACGAGTTCCATCACCCCTGCCACGAGCGCCAGCACCAGGGCATTTGGCAGGCCGATCAGCAGATAGGCGACCAGCGCCATGACGCCGATGACCACCCCCAGGACGCCCTGTCCGGCGATGTAAAAACCGACCCTGGTCTCCATGATCGCGATCAGTTCGCCAATGCTTTCGCGCTGGCCTTTTGGAATCAGGTTCAGCAACACCTGGACGGCGCGAGGGCCATCGAGCGTCCAATGAAAGGCCAACAACAGGATCGCCGTGGCGATGAGGATAACTTTGGCCGCGGATGCTATGTAACCCAGCGCCTGTCCGGAAGAAGCCAGGACTTCCTCACCGGTCTGCGGCGCAGACTCCAGTCCCGGCAGCGCCATCGGCAGGAACCTGCTGAGGCGCACGATCCAGACATTGGGATGGGTGACCATCCACTCGCGCACTCCCTGGTAAAAAACAGGCGCCTGGGCGACGATCGTGGCTCCCTCCTCCAAAATAACCGGGAATAGCAAAAAAACGAACGCGATGAGCAGGGCAAGCAGCAGGAGGTATACGAGAAGGACCCCCGTTCTCCGGGGCACACCAAACGAATATAACCGGGCCACCGCCGGACGCATGGCCGTGCCCATCACGATGGAGACGAACAGGACGAAAAAGGCCGCGTGAAAGCGGTAGAGCAGCCAGAATCCAAGGGCGACAAAAACGAAAACGATCGTCGCCCACATGACACGCCGAAAAGTCCACTTGATCGGTTGCAAGACAGTGTTGGCATCCATGCTTTAGATAACCACTCAAATCATGCCACGCCGCTACGGCCGGTTCTGTGAACCGAGCAGGACGGCGTACCGCATTCCATAGGACTCGCTGACCATCAAGGGAAGCCCCTGCAGCGCCGCGGAGAGATGTTTCACCAGGTCCGGCGCGGTATAGTCTTCCGGATGGTTGGAAGCACTGACCTCCAACACGGCGAACAGCCAGGCATTGCCTTGCTGCGTTTCGGTTAAGACGATTCGGCTAATTACCGGTTTCAAACCGCGTTCGACCAGGGTGTTTGAGATCGCCCAGGCAACATACTGGGCTGCCGGTAGATATCTGTCGGCGCTCATTGTCGGTTCCGAAGCTCCTTTTCGGCTTCGGCGATCCAGTTGACGACAGACGGATCTGACGGGCCGACGATTTCCACCCGGAGAGTGCCGGCTTTTCGAGGCCGGACCGGTTGAATCAATTTCAGCGCACGCTGTTTGATGGGTTGAAGAACGGGGATTGGCGAGAGCATCAGCCATCGGTACGCCAGAAACGCTCCCCCGATAACCAGGAAACCCGCGACGAACCAAAGGGCGACTTTCATCGGGGCGACGAAATAGGTTTCCCATCGGGCAACCCGATCGGTTTCTTCCTGTCTGCGGGCGAGATCAGCCTGGAGCGCGGCCAAAGGTGTGGCTGTCAACGAAAAAGCCGTTCCGGTGGCGTTCGCCTGGGCCGTCTGGGCGGCCTGGGCATCCAGAATCGCCTGGGCTTGCGCAGTCTGTGTGACGATCAGGTAGTAGGCGGATTCCGTCGCCGCGGCTGCCAGGCTCTGGTCGGTTGCAGCTTGATTTATTGCGAAGGCCTCGGCGTTCGAAGCCAACCGGGTCTCTTCCTGGATGGCTTGCTGTGTGGCGGCTGCCTTCGCCATTTCTATACTGACCGCAGTCCCCTCGTGGGCCAGTTCATCCAGCTCGTTCCGGCCACGATCCAGGGTGGATTGAGCGTGGGTATTCGACTGAGGTGTTGCGAACCCGCTCGATTCTGGGGCCGGCATGCTCACGCACGCAAATAAAGACAGCCCCATCAGAGGCAAAATCAACAGGGGCACGACACGGTACGTGAATCCTTTCATCGGCAGGCCATTCACTCCATCCAGGAGATTGGCGAATGCAGGCGCCGCGCGCGCCTTCACCGGCGCGGCGCCTGCACTAGCCGGCTCAGCGTTCTGTCTGGCTTAAATCAAGTTCATCACGACGAGGATCAAAACGATAACCAGCAAAACGTGTATCCAGTTACCGGTTTTCGGAAAACTTGGGCTAATGCTTGAACCGAAAGCACCCAGCATCCACAGAACCAACAGTATGATAATGATCGTCCACATGAGGTTTCTCCTTTGTTTTAGCTATCTTTTCCTTTCCTTTTTATTCTATGATGAAGCGCCCCCGGGCACATCCGCCCGCCGGGGGAACTCCGAATCCGCCAGATGGGGGAATTCGTCAATAGGGCGCGATCAGATGAAACGCGGAGAATCTGCTGCGCGCGCATTATTTCCCGCCTTGTCTCGCTACGATTTTGATATCCGGGATTCTTCGCTTCGATCAGATTGACAAAGATTGGGGCGCTGATTCAATGAACCTCCGATTCACCTGAACAACTCCAACACCGACCCCGCCGCCCACGCAAACAGCGGTGACGCAAAGATCGTCAGCACCACGGTCCCGACGGCACTCACCCCCACCGTCCAGCCCAACATCCGGGCCTTGTGCACCTGCGGCTCGCCGTCCACCATGTACATGATCACGACAATCTTTAAATAATAGTAGGCCGAGATCAGCGAGGTCAGCACCCCGATCACGGCCAGGCTGTAAAATCCCCCCGCGATCGCCGTGCGGAACAGGTACAGCTTTCCGGCGAACCCCAGCGTCGGCGGCAGGCCGATAAAGCTCAGCATGAAGATCGTCATCGCCAGCGCCAGGGCCGGATGCCGCTGCCCGAGCCCGGCGTAGTCGTCCAGGTTCAGGCCTTTCCGCATCCCGTCATCCCCGTCCTCGACCTGCTCGAGCGACATCACGATCGCCCAGACCCCGTAGCTCGTCACCGCAAAAGCCAGCAGGTAGAACAGCGCCGAGGCGACCGAATCGGCCGCGACGCTCTCCTGCCCGTACGCCGTGAAGGCCATCAAAATAAACCCGGCATGCGAGATCGACGAGTATGCCAGCAGCCGCTTGATGTTCTTCTGCGAGACCGCCAGCACGTTCCCGACGATCATCGTCAGCGCCGACATCCACCAGATCACCGTGGTCAGCTCGGGCATCACGTCGAATCGGGTCGAAAATGCCGTCACGAAAACCCGCAGCAAGGCCGCAAAACCGGCCGCCTTGGCCCCGACGGCCATGAAGGCCGTCACCGCCGAGGGGGCGCCCTGATAGACGTCCGGGATCCACATGTGGAATGGGACCGCGCCGACTTTGAACCCGAACCCGACCAGCACCAGCCCGCCGCCGACGCTGAACAGGGTCACGTTGAAAGCCGGGCTCCCCAAAGCCGCCACGATCCCGCTGAGTGCGGTCGCGCCGGTCGCCGCGTACACCAGGGCGATCCCGTACACCATGATCGCCGATGAGAAAGCCCCGATCAGGAAATACTTGAGCGCCGACTCCTCCGACTCGGACCGAGGCCGGGCGATCCCGGCCAGGATGTAGAGCGGGATCGAGAACAGTTCCAGCGCCAGGAACACGGCGATCAGGTCGGCGGCGTAGGCCATCAGGACCATCCCCCCCATCGAGAACAGCAGCAGTGTGTAGATCTCGCCGCGCTCGAACCCCATCCGCCGCGAATACCCGTATAACAGCCCGACCGCGACCATCCCGCTGGCCAGCAGCAGGACGCTCACAAACACGGCGAACCCGTCCGCCGATACCATCCCGTTGAACCCGACCCGCGTTTCCCCGCCGGTCAGGACCGCGACGACGAGCGCCGTCGCCAGCCCCAGACCCGCCAGGACGGCGGTCCACAGCTTGCGCCCGATGAAGAGGTCCGCGATCGTCAGGACGCAAGCCCAGGCCACCAGGATGGTGAGTGGGAGAACGGACAGGAAATCGGTCGCCGTCATCGCTCCGCCTCTACCACAGCCCGGCCACGGCGACTGTCTGCAGCGCGGCCGTCAGCTTCCCGACCGCCGGCGCCATCAGGTCGAAGAACGGTTTGGGGTACAACCCGATCCAGAAGATGAAGACCAGCAGCGGGACGATCGTCACGATCTCGCGCAAGTTCAGGTCTTTCAGGTTCATGTTCTCTTCCTTATCGAGCGGCCCCAGGAACAGCTTCTGGAACATATAGAGCATGTAAACCGCCGCCAGGATCACGCCCAGGGCGGCGAATCCGGTCAGGATCGCCGCGCTCAGCCCCAGGTTGTAAGCATATGAACCGAACGCCCCCAGCAGGATGGTGAACTCCCCGACGAAGCCGTTCAGCCCGGGCAGGCCCATCGACGACAGGGTCACGATCAGGGTCATGACGGCGTAAACCGGCATGACCTTCCACAGCCCGCCAAAGGCGTCCATCTCGCGCGTGTGCCGCCGCTCGTAGATCATCCCGACCAGGAGGAACAGCGCCCCCGTGCTCAAACCGTGGTTGACCATCTGCAGGATCCCGCCCTGGATGCCCTGCGGGTTGAGGGCGAACAACCCCAGCATGACAAACCCGAGGTGGCTCACCGAGGAGTAGGCGACGAGTTTTTTCACGTCCTTCTGTGCGTACGACACCACCGCACCGTACAGGATCCCGATCACGGCCAGCACCCCCATCGTCGGCGCCAGCTGCATGGCGGCCTCCGGAAACAAGGGGATGTTGAAGCGGACGAAACCGTAGGTCCCCATCTTGAGCAGGACGCCCGCCAGGATCACGGACCCCGCCGTCGGCGCCTCGACATGCGCATCCGGCAGCCAGGAATGCAGCGGCCACATCGGGACCTTGATCGCAAAGGCCGCAGCGAACGCCAGGAACAGCCAGATCTGGATATCGCCCGGGATGCCGCCCTGGGCGATCAGGTCCGGCAGATAGAACGTCCCGCCCTCGATCCCGAGCCACAGGATCGCCAGCAGCATCAGGATCGATCCGGCCATCGTGTACAGGAAGAACTTGATCGCCGCATAACGCCGCCGGGAGCCGCCCCAAATCCCGATCAGGAAATACATCGGGACCAGCGTGAATTCCCAGAAAATGTAAAACAGGAACAGGTCCTGCGCCAGAAACACGCCGACCATCCCCATCTCAAGCAGCAGGAAGAAGATCATGAAGTCCTTGACCCGGTCTTCGATCGCCTCCCAGGTCGACAGGATCGAGATCGGGGTCAGGAAGGTCGTCAGCAGGACCAGGAGGATCGACAACCCGTCGATCCCGAGGGCGTAGCGGATATTCCACCCGGCGACCTGGATCCAGGGCACGGCGACGACGCCTTGCAGATCCGGGTCGGCGGAATTGAACTGGATCAGGATCACGATCGAAATAGCGAAGGTCACCAGCGATGTCCCCAGCGCCGTCCAGCGTAGGGCGCTCTTCCGCTCCTGCGGGATGAACAGCAAGACGACGACCCCGACCAGGGGGAAGAAGGTGACGAGGGTGAGAAGTAGAGGGTTCATTGACTGTCCTTAGAAAAGCAGTCTTGTCTTCCGATATTTCAGGGCACGGATTGAGCTGCGCCCGGACCGTGCCCAGAAATATCGATTATTTGAATATGATGTAGCTCATGATCGCAACCACACCCAGAAAAACCATGAAAACGTAGTTGCGGACGAAACCGGACTGGACCCGGCCGAGCAGCCGCGACAAACCGCCGGTGCCTTCGGCCAGGACGGTCGCGATCCGGTCCACAAAACCCAGGTCGACCGGGTCGGCCAGCATGCGGGCCAGCCAGCGGAACCCGGCTCCCAGGAATTTATCGTGGAATCCGTCGTGCCAGAACGCCCAATCGACCTTTTCGGCCAGGAACACGCTCAGCCGGTTGAACGGCCGGACGATCAGCCTGCCGTAGAATTCGTCGACCCACCACCGGGCGTTGAAGGCCGTAAAGAGCGGGCCGATCCAGCGCCGCAGCGGGTCCGGCGCCCCTTCCTTGAGCGGCTTCCAACCGTAGAGCAGCCAGGAGACGGCGATCGCCGCCAGCGCCAGCCCGGTGGAGGTCAGGGCGACCTGCAGCTCGAACTCCCCGATATGGGCCGCGTGCCCCAGGGTGTGCTCGAGCCAGTGCCCGAAGGCGTGGACGAAGGGCCATTCGTGCATCGCCGGGGTGATCTCGGGGAAGTTGATGAAACCGCCAGTGATCGAGAGCAGGGCCAGGACGATCAGCGGGACCGTCACCAGCGGCGGGCTTTCTTTCGCCGCTTCGGCCGCGTGGCTGCGCGGCGCCCCAAAGAAGACCAGCCAGATCTGCCGGCCCATGTAAAAGGCGGTGAAAAAGGCGGCGATCGTCAGCAGGATATACGCCTGCGGGTAGGCGTGGCTGGCGTCGGCCAGGATCTCGTCCTTGGACCAGAACCCGGCGAAAGGAGGCAGACCGGAAAGCGCCAGCATCCCGGCGATATAAACCCAGAAAGTGACCGGCATCCGCTTGCGCAGCCCGCCCATGTTGCGCATGTCCTGGGGGTCAAACAGTGCCTGGTGCCCGGTGCCTGGTGCATGGGCGTCTCCATCCGCAGCAGTGTGTTCGCCGTGCTCCTCCGGTGAATGGCTATGCGCATGATCATTGGGATGGCCGGGGACAGCGTCGCCGGTGCTCTCGAGCGGGTGGTGCCCGCGCTCAACCCCCAGGATCACCGAGCCCGAACCGAGAAACAACAGCGCCTTGAAAAAGGCGTGCGTCACCAGGTGGAACATCCCCGCCACGTAGGCCCCCATCCCCACCGCCGCCACCATGAAACCCAGCTGGCTGACGGTCGAATACGCCAACACCCGCTTTATGTCATATTGCCCCACCGCAATCGTCGCCGCAAACAACGCCGTGACCGCCCCGACCGTCGCCACAATCGTCTGCGCCGAAGCCGAAGCCTCAAAAATCGGGAACGATCGCGTCACCAAATACACCCCCGCCGTCACCATCGTCGCAGCGTGGATCAGCGCCGAGACCGGGGTCGGGCCCGCCATCGCATCCGGCAGCCAGACGAACAGCGGAAGCTGCGCCGATTTCCCGGTCACACCGAGCAGCATCAATATCGCGATCGCCGGGATCACCCAGCCCGGCACGCTCGCCGCCGCCCCCGCCACCGCCGCCGCAACCGCATCAAACTGCAGCGACCCGAAATACCAGAAGACGAGGAACATCGCCAGTAAAAAACCGAAATCGCCGATCCGGTTGACCACGAAGGCTTTCTTGGCCGCATTCGAGTTGCCCCAACCAAGCGTCCCGTCCGGGCTGCGGTTGTACCAGAACCCGATCAAAAGGAACGAGCACAGCCCGACCCCCTCCCAGCCGACGAACAGCATCAAATAATTGTCCGCCGCCACCAGCGTCATCATGAAGGCGATGAACAGGTTCAGATAAAT
>DATKDL010000202.1:0-13783 GCA_035512695.1 Anaerolineales bacterium
GGGACGATCGTCGACACCATCCGCTCGGTCGAGCCGGCGACGCTCGAGATCGAGTACGAGCTCGAGCGCCCGATCACCGGTCTGCGGGTCGGGCTGTACCTGATGAGCATGCGCGGCGAGCTGATCTTCACGTCGTTCGACACGGACGACCCCGGCCTGTATGAGCGATACGCCGAACGCCCGGCCGGCCGCTACGTCAGCCGCTGCACGATCCCGCCCGACACGCTCAACGAGGGCCGCTACGCCGTCGGCGTCAACGCCAGCAGTTTTCGGGTGAAGCGCTATTTCCACGACGAGCGGGCGCTGGGCTTCAACGTCGACCCGACCGGCGCACCGGGTATGCAGTGGCAGGAACAGCGGTTGGGGATGGTGAGGCCGAGGCTGGAATGGGAGATTTTGCAAACATGAATATCCGTGCGGGGCTGCGCCCCGCACGGATATTCATGTTTGCGGTTTGAGAGCGACGGATATGGGTATCAAGAGCATCCTTGGAAACCTCCCCTACACCGCCGAACTGTACTGGCAGTTCCGGCAAAAGGACTCGCCGACGACCGTCGGGTTGAATTTGTCGCGTTTGAAGGAAGTCCTGCCCGGCTGGGTCGAGACCGCCCAGGCGGCCAGGGCCCAGGCCACGCCCGGCCGGAAGGTCCTCGTCTTCGGGATGATCCACTACTGGCTCGAGCATACGACCCTGCTCTCCCTCACCCTGGCCGCCCTGGGCCACGAGGTCACATATGCCTTCATGCCCTATTCCCACTGGCGCAAATCCGAAAATCGCTTCGACCTCCGCCGCCAGAATGCTTACATCCTCGATGTCCTGAGGCCGGTTGGGGACCTCCTGCGCATCGTTTCCTTCTTCGACCGGTCTCCCGTCCCCCGTCACCGGTCGGGCGATGCGCTCGAAAAGGATGTGCTCGAGAATCAGGCCCTCCGCGACACGCAGTACTCGCTGCTGACCGAAGAGGTCGAAAGCGGTTCAGACCTCTACAACCTGCGCCTCGAGCGGGACGCAGCCATGGGCGCCGCCGTCGTCGCTCACCTGGCAGCCGACCGCCCCGACGTCGTCGTCACCCCCAACGGCAGTATCCTGGAATTCGGCGTCCTGTACCACGCTGCCCGGGCGCGATCGATTCCGGTCAGCACCTTCGAGTTCGGCGAGCAGAACTACCGCATGTGGCTGGCGCAGGGCGACGACGTGATGCGCCAGGATACGACCGCCCTCTGGGAAGCCCGCGGCGACATTCCCCTTACCGAAGCGGAATGGGACCGCGTCCGGACCATGTTCACCGCCCGCCAGGGCGCCTCGGTCTTTGAGACCTTCGAGCGGACCTGGCAGACGGCCGACAGCAAAGGCGCCCGGCAGATCCGGACCGAACTGGGCCTCGATGACCGCCCGCTCGCCTTCCTGCCCACCAACGTGCTCGGCGACAGCCTGACCCTCGGCCGCCAGGTCTTCATCGGGATGACCGAATGGATCCGCCGCACGATCCGTTGGTTTGGGGACCACCCGGCGTACCAGCTCGTCGTCCGCATCCACCCCGGGGAGGGGATCGGCTGGGGGCCGTCCACGTTCGACCTGCTCAAAGACGCCTTCCCGGAGTTCCCGTCCAACGTCCACGTCCTCTCCGCGGATTACGCCGTCAACTCCTACGACCTCGTCGACGCGGCCAGGGCCGGGCTGGTCTACACCACCACCCTCGGCCTCGAGATGGCCATGCTCGGTCTACCGGTCATCGTCCTCGGGCAGACCCACTACCGCGGTAAAGGCTTCACCCACGAACCGCCGGATTGGGATGCCTACCTGGCCGCCCTCCAGGCCGCCCTCGACGATCCGACCGCCCACGCCCCAGGCCCGGACGCCGTCGCCACCGCCTGGACCTACGCCTACCGCTTCTTTTTCGAATACCCCCAGCCCTTCCCCTGGCATATCCAGCATTTCTGGGAGTGCCTGGACGAATGGCCCCTCGAGCGCGTGCTCTCCGATAAGGGTCGGGCCGCCTTCGG
Source organism: Anaerolineales bacterium (assembly GCA_035512695.1). Lineage (GTDB taxonomy): Bacteria > Chloroflexota > Anaerolineae > Anaerolineales > JABWBV01 > DATDOR01. The sequence goes on from DATKDL010000202.1 coordinate 2,005, forward strand.
GGGGACCTTCGCGGCGCTGGTTGGAGAAAAAGTTTTGTTTGATTGAATGATGAAAAACGAAGTCCGCGAATTCTACGATACGATCGGCTGGACCCAGGTCGATGATGGCGGCGAGGCGGGGCCTCGCTACCAGAACGCCCGCTACGAGGACTTGCGCCCGGTCTCGCAGGAGTACATCCACCGATGCCACCTGCGGGTGAAACGGCACCTGGCGCCGGCGGGCCGCTACCTGCTGGACGCCGGGTCCGGGCCGATCCAATATGATGAATATCTCACCTACTCTGAAGGCTACCGCTACCGGGTCTGCGCAGACATGTCGATCACGGCGCTGAAAGAAGCCCGGGAGAAGATCGGCAGGCACGGCCTGTTTGTCGTCGCCGACATCGCGAATTTACCCTTTGACCAGGATGCCTTTGACGGCGTCGTCACCCTGCACACCATCCACCACCTTCCGGCGGACGAGCACCTGGCCGCCTACCGCGGTCTGCACCGCGTCCTGGCGCCCGGCCGGACCGCCGTCGTCGTCAACGGCTGGAGCACGTCCGCCTTGATGGACCCGTTCCGGGCATTTTCCCGGGCACGAAAGAAACTGTGGCTTTTCCTCCGCCGTCTTTTGGGAAAGGGCGATCCGAACCGCAAAGAACCGGGCAGCCAACCAACCAGCCAACCAGCCAACCAGAAAAACACCTTCGTTGAAAAACACGACCCGCGCTGGTTCAAGCGCACCGTCGCCAAAGAGATGGACGCCGAGATCCTCGTCTGGCGCAGCGCCAGCGTGCACTTTCTGAAAAACTACATCTTCGAAAACCGCGGCGGTAAACGCATCCTGGACTGGCTCTACCGGCTCGAGGAGCGCTGGCCGCGGTTCTTCGGGGAGAGCGGGACGTATCCGTTGATCGTGTTAAAAAAAGATTGAAAAATTGAGCATCCATGCGGGGCAAAGCCCCGCATGGATGCTCAATTTTTCATTCTTTTTGGAGACCCCATGAACTGGAAAGATCAGGTTATTCTTGTCACCGGCGGGACCGGCTCCTTCGGGAAGAAATTTATCGAAACGATGCTCGCAGAATACGATCCCGCCAAAATGATTGTCTACAGCCGCGACGAGCTCAAGCAGCACGAGATGTGGGCGCGCGGGTTTGACCATCCGAGCCTGCGGTACTTCATCGGCGACGTACGCGACCTGCCGCGGCTCAAACGCGCCATGCACGGCGTCGATGTCGTCGTCCACGCCGCGGCGCTCAAGCAGGTCCCGGCCTGCGAATATAACCCGATGGAGGCCGTGAAGACCAATATCATCGGGACCAGCAACGTCGTCGATGCGGCCATCGACGCCGGAGTGAAGAAGGTCATGGCGCTCAGCACCGACAAGGCCGTCACCCCGGTCAACATGTACGGCGCCACCAAGCTGACTGCCGAGAAGCTGGTCGTGGCCAGCAACGCCTACGCCGGCGACAAGGGAACCCTGCTGAGCTGCGTCCGCTACGGCAATGTGGTCGGGAGCCGCGGCTCGGTGGTGCCGATCTTCATCCGCCAGCGGGCATCGGGTAGACTCACCATCACAGATGCGCGCATGACCCGCTTCTGGTTGTCGCTGGAGGAGGGGGTCCGGTTCGTGATCTCGAACATCGAGCGGATGCACGGCGGGGAGGTCTTTGTCCCGAAGATCCCGAGCACGAAGATCGTCGACCTGGCACGCGTGATCGCCCCGGAAGCAGAGATCGATGTGATCGGGATCCGCCCGGGGGAGAAGCTGCACGAAATGATGATCCACCGCGACGAATCCCGGTCTACGATCGAGCTCGCCGACCGTTTCGTCGTCCAGCCGGCCGGTCACCTCTGGTTCCGCCACGACTGGTCGCAGGAAGGGACACTCGTCCCCGACGGGTTCAAATACACCAGCGATGGGAACGATTGGTGGCTGTCGGATGAGGAGGTCCGGGTGCTGGTGGAGCCGTTTGAGAAAGCAAATCTGAAAAATTGAATATCAAGCGGGGCAATGCCCCGCTTGATATTCAATTTTTCAAATCCTTCGCCGGAGGCGGTATGAAAATCCTCGTCACCGGCGCGAGCGGGCTGCTGGGCGCAAACGTTTCGCTCGAGGCAGCTAAAGCAGGGCACGAGGTGGTGGGCGTCTCGCACAGCAAGACGGTGCGGGCGGATGCTTTCACTGCCTTGAGGATCGATCTGCTGGACGGGGCCGCGCTGCGCGGGCTGGTCGAGCGGGTCCGGCCCGAGTGGGTCATCCACTGCGCGGCGCTGGCCGACCTGGAAGCGTGTGAACGCGATCCGGAGACGGCCCGCCGGCTGAACGGCGAAGTCCCGGGCGTTCTGGCTGAGACATGTCGGAAGGGCGGAGCGCGCCTCCTGCACGTCTCTACCGACGCCGTCTTTGACGGTGTGAAGGGGAACTACGTTGAGACGGATGATCCCAACCCGCTGAGCGTCTACGCCGAGACCAAGCTGGCCGGCGAGCGGGCCGTGGCCGCGGCGGATCCAAATGCCCTGATCGCTCGCGTCAACCTGTTCGGCTTCAGCCCCAGCGGAAACCGCAGCCTGGCCGAGCATTTTCTCTACAATTTAATGGACGGCAACCCGCTCAAGGGCTTCACGGACGTGTTCTTCTGCCCGCTGCTGGTCAACGACATCGCCGGGATCTTTTTCCGGATGCTGGAGATGGGGCTGGGCGGGCTGTATCACGTCTTCAGCTCGGAGTGCACCAGCAAGTACGACTTTGGCGTACGGATCGCCGGCCGGTTCGGGCTGGACGCCGGTTTGATCGAGCCGATCTCGGTGGATGATTTCGGCCTGGCCGCCGCCCGCTCGCCGAACCTGACCATCGTGGTCCACAAGTTATCCACAGCGCTGGGGGAGGTTCCCCCCGCTTTATCCCCGATGATCGAGCGGTTTTGGGGGCTTTATCAACGGGGTTATCCACAGGAGGTGGAAGAGATGGTGCCAGGTGCTTAGTGCCGGGTGCCAGGCTTTCTCTGAGCGGAGACGAAGAGGGAGCCAGCGATCTGCTGGTTTTCTGGTTCCGAGGTTTTCCGTTAAGGCGAAAATCAAATTTATATTGTCATCTGCTTTTATTCTGACAATATGTTCTAAATAAATGCTCGATTTTTCCAGGTTAGGGCGGCTCTTGTGGCTGCTCGGGCTCATGAAAGTTACCATATTACTGCCGATCCTGCGCACTACGCTCGCCTGGGGCTGAAGCCCCCGGCCATAAAAAACAAGCCCGGTAAACCGGGCTGGCAGATCGGGCCGAATCGCTGGAAGCCGGCTTCAGCCGGCTTGGGCTTGTTAGCCGGGCGGCTTTAGCCCCCCGGCGCCAAGATTGCGCGGAACCTATTCGATTGTAGACACATACTAATAACCACCTCCCGGAGCCTCTCTCCATGCCCTCCCCCACCCTCACCATCGCCGGCCGCCGGATCGGCCTCAACCATCCCACTTACTTCATCGCCGACATCGCCGCCAACCACGACGGCGACCTGGACCGGGCGATTCTACTCATCCGCCTCGCCAAAGAAGCCGGGGCGGATGCGGCCAAGTTCCAGAACTTCCGCGCCCCCAAGATCGTCTCCGACTACGGCTTCAAATCGCTCGGCGGGCAGCTGTCCCACCAGGCGTCCTGGAAGAAATCCGTTTTCGAAGTTTACGACCAGGCCTCGATCCCCTTTGAATGGACGCCTATCTTAAAAGAAGCCTGCGACGAAGCGGGGATCCACTACTTCTCCAGTCCCTACGACTACGACGCAATCGACATGCTCAACTCCTACGTCCCCGCCTTCAAGGCCGGCTCGGGCTTGATGTCGTGGCCGGACGCTCTCGTCCGGATGGCCGGGTTCGGGAAACCGCTCCTGATCGCCACGGGCGCCGCCGACATCGCCGACGTGGCCCGAGCGATGCGGATGGTCCAGCCGTTCAACGACCAGATCGTCCTGATGCAGTGCAACACCAACTACACCGCCTCGGACGAGAATTACGACCACCTGCACCTCAACGTCCTAAAGACCTACGCGGCCATGTTCCCGGACGCCGTCCTGGGCCTGTCCGACCACACCCACAGCCCGGCCCCCGTCGTCGGAGCGGTGGCCATGGGCGCCCGCGTCATCGAGCGCCACTTCACCGACAGCAACGACCGCGAAGGCCCCGACCACAAGTTCGCCCTGAACCCCGAAACCTGGGCGGAGATGGTCGCCCAGGTCCGGATCCTCGAGCGCAGCCTCGGCTCGCCGGACAAACGGGTGGCGGCGAACGAGAAAGAAACCTACCTGCTCCAGCGCCGCTGCCTGCGCGCCGCCCGCGACATCCAGGCCGGCGAGACCCTGACCACCGATATGCTGGAACCCCTGCGCCCAAATGTGCCGGGGGCGCTGCAATCCTGGGATGCGGATGAGGCGGTCGGGAAAAAGGCCCGCATCGATATGGCGTATGGGATGGAGATCCGATGGGAAAACCTTGAATGATGTGCAAGGTGCAAGGTGCAAGGTGCAAGGTGCACTTGATGTGAAAATCATCCACTTCTCCCGCGACTATACCCCGCACGACCACCGTTTCCTCTCGAAAATGGTCGAAACCGGGAACGAAATCTTCTACCTCCGCCTGGAGAACGCCGGTAGACCCTACGAAGATCGTCCGCTGCCGGAAGGCGTGACGAACATCCGGTGGGCCGGGGGACAGCGGGTCGTTACCTGCCGGGACGGGCCGGCGCTTGTCCGCGACCTCCGGCGTGTGATCCGGGAATACAAACCGGATATCATCCAGGCCGGTCCGATCCAGACCGCCGCGTTCCTCGTCGCTCTGGTCGGGTTCCGCAGCCTGGTCGCCATGTCCTGGGGCTATGACCTGCTGTTCGACGCCGGGAAAGGTCCGGCGTGGCGCTGGGCGACGCGTTACACGCTCAAACGCTCCGCCGCCTTCGTCGGGGACTGCGCGGCGATCCGGGACAGGGCTGTCGAGCATGGGATGAATCCGGCGAAGATCGTCACCTTCCCATGGGGGGCGAACATCCGGAAATACCATCCCGTCGATCGAAAATCGAAGGCTTGTCCTGAGCGAAGGCGAAGGATCGAAAATCCGGTGAGGGCCCGGCGGGGGTGGGGGGAGGGCGAGTTCGTCGTCCTGTCCACCCGGAGCTGGGCGCCGCTTTATGGAGTCGAGGACCTGGTCCGGGCGTTCGTCGGGGCCGCCGGGCAGCGGCCCGAACTGCGGTTGCTGATGCTCGCCGGGGGGCCGCTCTCGCCGAAGATCAAGGCCATGGTCCGGAACGCCGGGCTGATCGACCGGGTCCATTTCCCCGGGCAAATCAACCAGAACGATCTCCCCGATTACTACCGCGCCGCCGACCTCTACGTCTCGACCTCCCACAGCGACGGCACCTCCATCTCCCTGCTCGAAGCGTTGGCCAGCGGTCTGCCCGTCCTGGTGACGGACATCCCGGGGAACCGCGAGTGGATCTCCCCCTCACCCCCTGGGGGGAGAGGGGCCGGGGGAGAGGGAGGAGGGGGTGAGGGGTGGCTCTTCCGCCCCGGCGACCACGTCGACCTCGAACGCCGCATCCTGGAGATCGCCGAGCGGCGGGAGGAGCTGGAGGCGATCGGCGGGAACGCCCGGCAGCTGGCGGAGGCGCGGGGGGATTGGGATAAGAATTTTCCGCAGCTGCTGGACGCATGGCAAATTGCGGTCGAAAACAAAAACCGCCCTGCTGGTGACGACGCTCCGCGTCGTCACCCCGCATGACCGCTCCGCGGTCCGGGCGGTACGGGAACCCCGTCCCGGGACGCAGAGCGTCCGGACTGCATTCCCACGCAGAGCGTGTGAACGAGCGTGAAACGATCCAGAAACCGAAATGCTAAACAAAACCGACCTGGTCCGTGAATTCACCACCATCGGCATCGCGCCCGGCGATACCCTGCTCGTCCACTCCTCCTACAAAGCCCTCGGCGGCGTGGACGGCGGGCCGCAGACCGTCATCGACGCCCTGCTCGACGTCCTGACGCCGGCCGGCACGCTGATCATGCCCAACTTCAACTTCGATTTCTGCAAGGGCGAGCCCTGGGACGTCCGCTCGACGCCATCACACATGGGGATCATCACCGAGCTGGTCCGCAAAGACCCGCGGGCGAAGCGGGTCTTCCATCCGATATATTCCTTCGCGATCATCGGTAAGCACGCCAAATATCTCACTGCCGAGCGCTACACCAGCAGCTACGGGGCGGACTCCGTCTTCGGCAAGCTCAGGGCGCTCGATGGGAAGATGATCGTCATCGGCCTGCGCTACACCGACTCGCTGACTTTCTTCCACCACGTCGAGGAGTTGGAAGGCGTCGACTACCGATACATGAAATCCTTCACAGGCCCGGTCACCGATTGGGACGGTACGACGACCGAAGGGACTTTCACCATGCTGGTCCGCGACATCGACCGCGGGGTGGTCACCGAGGTCGACCCGATGGGTGAGCGGATGGAAGCGGCCGGAGTCATCACCGTCCGGCGGATCGGGGAGGCGAAGGTCTGCCTGATGAAGGCAAACGAGGTCTACGCGTTCACGGCGCGGGAGATGCGGCGGGATCCATTCCTTCTCTATTACATAAAGGAGTGAAAAAAAGGATAACCGGGCCGGGACGAAGCCCGACCCGGTTATCCTTTTTTTCACATTCAATTTGGCCCTGAAATCCATCCTCGAACAGCTCTACCCCCTCCACCGCACCCTCGCCTCCGACGGTACGGACGAGGCCCTGCGGATCATCGCTGAAAATATGCCGCCGGAGGCCGGGTTCGAGATCGAGACCTACAAACCCGGCACGCCCATCTGGACATGGCAGGTCCCGGAGCGATACGTCGTGCACGAGGCGTATCTCGAGACCGAGGACGGAAGACGGGTGACGGATTTTGCCGAAAACCCGCTGCACCTGGTTTCCTATTCGCTGCCTGTCGACAAGACGCTCAGATGGGATGAACTCAGACCCCACCTGCACTTCAACGAAGACCGCCCCCATGCGGTCCCCTGGATCTTCAAGTATTACGACCGCGACTGGGGTTTCTGCCTCCCGAAGGACGTCTTCGACCGGCTCGACCGCTCCGCCCACTACCGGGCCGTGATCCGGTCCGAGTTCGTCACCGAGCCGGGGTTCCGGGTCGGGGTCGGCGTCGTGCACCCGGCGGGCGGGCCGGACCCGGCGGCCGGAGAGCTGATCGTCGCCGCCCACGTCTGCCACCCGATGCAGGCCAACGACGATGCGTCCGGCGTGGTCAGCGCGATTGAGCTGGCGCAGCGGCTGGCGGCGGACCCGCTCCCGGCCGGGTCGCTCTCGGTCCGGTTCCTGTTCTGCCCCGAGACGATCGGCTCGATCGCCTATCTCGCCCACCACGAGGACCTGATCCCGCGGCTGCGGGGCGGTGTCTTCCTCGAGATGACCGGCAGCCGCGGCCCGCTGGCCTGGCACCGCACCCGGCGGGGCGACGACCTGCTCGACCGGATCACACGGTCCATGCTGCCGGAAAAGGAGTTCGTGGGGCGCGATTTCGCCTCCGCACCGGCCAACGACGAGCGGGTCATCAACGGCCCGGGCGTCGACGTCCCGTGCATCTCGCTCAACCGCTGGCCTTACCCCGAGTACCACACCAGCGACGACAACCCGGAGATCATCCTCGAAGAGATGCTGGTTCAAGCGGCCGAGATCGCCGAGCGGATCGTCCGCATCCGGGCGACCGATTACATCCCGCTGCGGACCTTCAAAGGCCCGGTCTTCCTCTCCGGCCACGGCCTGTGGGTCGACTGGCGCGAGGATTGGGCGCTCAACCGGGCGATCGAGCGGATCATGATGTCGTTCGAAGGAGACCGGACGGTGTTTGAGATCGCCGAGGAGGTGGGATTGGAGTACAGCCTGGTTCGCGATTACGTAGAGCGGTTCAGAGAAAAAGGGCTGATCACTGCCAACCCGATCCGGAAAGATTGAACCCGGGGCGGGGTAAGGCCTGGCCGGTATTCAGTTTTTTTCATTCCACTCATGATCCTCTCCATCATCCAGGCCCGCATGGCCTCCTCCCGCCTGCCCGGCAAGGTACTGCTCGACATCGCCGGGGTGCCGATGCTCCAAAGGGTCGTCGAGCGGGCCCGGCTGGCGGAGACCGTCGATGAAGTCGTCGTCGCCACGACGATCGACCCATCCGACGAGCTCGTCGCCGAATTCTGTTCGGCCCTGGGCTATCCCTTCACCCGCGGCTCCGTCCACGACGTCCTCGACCGCTACGTCCAAACCGCCCGCCGGTTCAAAGCGGACCGCGTCGTCCGCCTGACCGCCGACTGCCCGCTGCTGGACCCGGGGCTCGTCGATGCGACCGTGAACCTGCTGATTAACAGGACGGAGGACGGGGGACGGTCCCCCGTCTTCCGTCCCCCGTCCCCCGTCCTCGACTTCGCCGCAAACCGATTACCGCCTCCCTGGGGCCGGACGTATCCGATCGGCCTGGACGTCGAGGTCGCGACCCTGGCGGCCCTCGAGCGGGCCTGGGAAGAGACGGCCGAAAAGCATCACCGCGAACACGTCATGCCATATTGCTACGACGACCTGCCGGCCGAGCCGCTCGAAGCCGGCCGGGTGTACACAACCCCGCGGGGCTTCCGGGTCGCTCAATTGCACCATACCACCGATCACGGCGCCATCCGCTGGACGGTCGACACCCCGGAGGACCTGGCAGCCGTCCGAGCGCTGACCGAACGCCTGCCTCCGGACTTCACCTGGTTGGATGCCCTCCGGATCTGGGAGCGCCATCCCGAGATCGCCCGGACCAACGCCGGGGTCCGCCACAAAACAGCCCTGGACATCGACGAACGGTCCTGATCTCAGTTCCGCCTCGCACCCTGCCACTCCGGACGGGCCCTGCCCGGCACCATTTGGCGCTGCCCAGGGCAAGCCTCGCACTTTGCACTTTGCACCCGGAACCACGCACTTTTTTGTATGCCCCTCCTGACAATCTTCTCCGCGCCCAAACCTTTTACCGATCCCCACATCAACGTCATCCAGCGCAATGCGATTCGCTCCTGGCTGGCATTGGATGACGTCGAGGCCCTCCTCATCGGCGAAGAGCCCGGCCTGGCGGAAACTGTGGCTGAATTTGGGGTCACCCAGCTGCCGGACGTCCGGCGGAATGACTGGGGCACCCCGTTGGTCTCATCGATCTTCGACCTGGCCCGGGACAACAGCACGGCGCCCCTGCTCTGCTACGTCAATGCCGACATCCTGCTCATGCCCGGCATCGTCGAGGCGGCCCGGCGGGTGCGGGAGCAGTCGGCGCGTTTCCTGCTGGTCGGCCGGCGCTGGAACCTGGAAGTGACCGAACCGCTCGATTTCTCCCCCGGCTGGCCGGAGCGCCTGAAAGACCAGGTCGAGGAGGAAGGCGAGCTTCACGCTCCGGCCGGGAGCGACTATTTCGTATTTCCGAAGGAGCTTTTCGCCGGTATGCCCGATTTCGCCATCGGCAGGGCCGGGTGGGACAACTGGACCATCTACCATGCCCGCTCGCGGGGCTGGGACACGATCGACGCCACACCGGATGTCGCCGTCGTCCACCAGAACCACGACTATGCCCACCTCCCCGGCGGCCGGCCGCATTACGACCAGGAAGAATCGCAGGCTAACATCCGCCTGGCCCGCGGGCAGGAGAACGCCTACACCGGCTACACGCTGCTCGACACAAACCGAGAACTGCGCGGCGGCCGGATCGTCCGCCCCCCGACGTCCCTGGTCCAGACCGTCCGGCGGTTGGAACTGGCCATGATGCCAAACGAAAAACAAGGCCCCCGGTGGGAGCTGACGCGGCGCATACGGAGATGGCGGCGGCGCCTGACGGACCGGAAGTGACGCCAAAATTTGGTCTCTCTACCCATCATGAAAGCCACCTTCGAAGAAATCTCTTACCACCGCGACCCGCCGAAATCGTACGGGCGTAAGACCGTCATCCTGCCCTTTGCCCGCATCTCGGCCCGCATGCTGATCGTCCGCCGCTCGGACGGAGCCGTCCTCGGCGTCCGGCACAGGCCCGACTTCGGGATGGCGCTCCCCGGCGGCGGGCTGGACGACGGCGAGACCCCCGCCGAGGCCGCCGCCCGCGAACTCGAAGAGGAGCACATCACCCTGATCAATCCGGACCCGGGCTGGCAGGACCGATTTGGCGTCGACCATTTCGACGGCTACCGGGAACTCAACTTCTGGTTCGTCATCGCCGTGGACGGCGTCGAGACCGAGCCGAGCGACGAGATCGTCGAGGAGGCCTGGGTGCCGCAGGACGCGGACCCCTGGTATCCGCTCCTGCGGCCGCTGATCTTGCTGCTGATCGAGAAATATTATCCGGACCTTCGCATAAAAGGAGTGAAAAAATGAATGTGGATGCGGGGCTTCGCCCCGCATCCACATTCATTTTTTCAGTATGATAATGAAATATACCGACTACCACCACATCCTCTTCGAAAAACGCGACCCCGGCATCCTATGGATTACGCTGAACCGCCCCGAGGTCCTCAACGCCGCCGACGCCCGGATGCATACCGAGCTCGTCGAGCTGTGGGCGACGATCGACGCCGATCCGGAGGTGCGGGTCGCCGTCGTGACCGGGGCCGGGCGGGGGTTTTCGGCCGGCGGCGATCTCAAGTGGGTCGAGGCGTCGCACAAGAACTATGACGAGATCATCCGCATCCTGGACGAGGCGCGAGAACTGGTCTATAACCTGATCGGCTGCAAAAAACCGGTGATCTCGGCGATCAACGGCCCGGCGGTCGGGGCCGGGGCGGTGGTCGCCCTGCTGGCGGACGTCAGCATCGCTGCCGAGAGCGCCCGGATCGGGGACGGGCATGTCCGGATGGGCGTCGCCGCCGGCGACCATGCCGCGATCCTGTGGCCGCTGCTGATCGGGATGGCAAAGTCGAAATACATCCTGATGACCGGCGGGATGGTGGACGGGGTGGAGGCCGAGCGCATCGGGCTGGTCAGCCTGTGCGTCGCGGATGAGGTGTTGGAAGCGAAAGCGATGGAGGTCGCCCGGAACCTGGCGACCGGCCCGCAGCACGCCATCCGCTTCACCAAGCGCGCCCTCAACCAGTGGCTGCTCCAGGCCGGTCCGATCTTCGACCACTCCCTCGCGCTCGAGATGCTCGGGTTCTTCTCGGACGATATCGCGGCGGGGATCGAGGGGGTGCGTGAGAAACGCAAGCCGGACTTTCCGTCGGCGAGCGGCGACCCGGATCGCTAACCCTTGCTTGAAACCGAAGCCACCTGCCCATTATGCGGGGACCGGCGTTCGTCCCTGTTCGAGGCGCGCCGCTTCATGGACGTTGAGGTCCGCTACCGCCTGTGCGGGCGCTGCGGATTCGTCTTCCAGTCCCCGCGCATGTCCGGCGAGGCGCTCGAAGGATTCTATGCTCATGAGTATCGGCTGGTCTACCAGGATAAGGCTGGCCCCACAGAAAAGGACCTGCTGGTCCAGCAAAAGCGCGCTGAGCACACGATCGCGTTCCTTTCCGACCGGATCGATCGGGTCGACCGTTTCCTGGATATCGGCAGCTCCGCCGGAATCCTGCTCGAGAAAATGAAGGGCAGGTTCGAGTGCCTCGCGTGTGGGGTCGAGCCGGGAGAGGCCTATCGCCGCTTCGCATCGGACAAGGGCCTCGAGATCTACGCCACCCTGGATGAACTGGCATCCGCCCAAACCGGCCCGTTCGATCTGGTCAGCATGATGCACGTGCTCGAGCACCTTGCGGACCCAGTGGGCTACCTGG
>DATKDL010000203.1:0-7408 GCA_035512695.1 Anaerolineales bacterium
GGAAGGCGAGCGCCGGAGATTCCCGCTCCACAGCGACGACGGCCAGCAGCGCCCCGGCCGTGAACAGCAGCGGGTAGAGGGCCTGGTCCAGGAACAGGGGGATCAGGATGACGTTCGGGGCGGTCAGGTACAGGACCGCCGGGATCAGGGCGTCGGGCCTGTCCAGGAACCTCCTGCCGAGATGGTAGAGCGGGATCAGGGTCAGAAAGGAGAATGTTGGGAAAACGGTTGCCATGAAGACCCCCAGCCGCTCGAGCCGGGCGGCAAAGCCCTCGACCGGCCCCACCGCATTGGACAACCGCTGTGCGAGCACGTAGACCAGCAGCAGCCCGGGCGGCTTGGTGTCCAGGTAGGCGTCGGCGGCGTAGCGCGTCTCGTACGCCCGCACCACGTCCACGAGCGCGGGCCGGTCGGCGGCGTGCCCGGCGTAGACGCTGTGCTCGCTCTCCGCGAATTTCTCCCCCACGCCTGCCGGCCCCGAACCGCCCATCACGGCGAAGCCGTACTGGAGCGCCGCACCGGCCAGGACCAGGACCGCCAGCGCCGCCCGCCGGGAACGACCCTCCGCCAGGACCCAGCGGGAGATCAGCAGGACACCGGCCAGCAGGACCGGAAAGACCCAGGCGACCGTGCCCGTCCGCGTCCGGAAAACCCAGTACCAGTTCGGTAGGATGGTGAACACCTGGATTTGAAACGCCAGGACGATCCAATGGAACAGCGCCGCGGCGGTCAGCAGGGAGACGAGCAGCGTCCGGGCCAGTGCTGCCCGGTCCCGGAAGGTCTCCGGTCTGAACAGGTCCCGGTAGCGGGATACGCCGAGCGCCAGGGTCTGCAGCAGGACGAGCAGCGCCCACAGCGCCGGGGCCCAGGCCCGCTCGAGAACGGCGGGCAGAACCCCAAGATGCGCCGCGACCGGCGAACGGGACAGCCCCATGACGCCCCCAAGCGCCAACGCCCCGAAGGCCAGGTGGATCGCCGCGGCGGGCAGCGCAAAACCGGTCCGGAGCCGGGCGTCCAGGCGGTGGACCAGGCTCGCCCAGGCCTCCGGCCTCAGCACCGCAAACAGCCCGACCCCGGCCGGCAGGCAGAGCAGCAGGGCCATCCCGGCTGCCAGGGCGACCCTGGACCTGGAATACCCGAACAGCCAGGCGTTGCGGGCCTCGGACGGGACGGCGAACAGGAAGATCAGGGCGACGAGCCCTTCGGCCGATATAAGAAAAAGGTACGAGCGGAGCCCCTGCGGCTTCATCGCCGGTTCAGCCGGCTGCCTGGAAAGCAAGTCCCCCCACGATCGTTTCGAACGGGTTGAGGGGGCGCAGCCGGTCCTCCCCGAACTTGCGCTCGAGCAGCCGGATAAAAGCCGGGACCTCGGCGCTGCCCCCGGTCCGGACGACGACGTCGATCCCGCCGGCCTCCAATCCGGCCAGCCGTAAAACCTCGTCGAGCGATTCGTCCACCTGGGCGAGTTCGTCCTGGATCAGGCGTTCGAACTGTGTGCGGGTGATCCGCTCGCGGAGCTCGGCCCCGTTAAGCGAGAGGGCGATATCGATCCGGTCGGTCGACGAGAGCCGGATCTTGCCTTGCTCGAGCTCCTGGAACAGCTTGAACCCCAGGTTGTGCCGGACCAGGGCCTCCAGCCGGCTGATCGCCTCTGGGTCGCTCCCAAGCATGGCCTGGCGCATGACCTCCCGGTAGCGCGGCCGGCTCAGCTCGACCATCGCTTGCCAGCTGTTGAGCTGCTCCAGGATATGGGCCGGGAGCGGAGTGCCGTCGCGCAGCGTGGCGCCTTCGCCGAGGTGGGGCCGCAGCAGCCGGATCAGCGCCCGGTCCAGGTCGTCCCCGCCGAGCAGGATCCCGTGGGAGGCCAGCACCTTTGGAGCGGCCTGCCCGCCGACCTCGACAACGGTCAGGTCCAGCGTGCCGCCGCCGAAGTCGAACACCAGGGCGGTCTGCCGGTCGGCGGCGATCCGGTGGTAGGCGTGTGCGGCGGCGACGGGCTCGAGCTCGAAGGCGATCTCCTTGAACCCGGCGAAGCGGGCTGCGTCTCTCAGGATGTCCTCCCCGCGGGCGTCGATGACCGGGTCCTCCGAGATCCGCACCGGTCGGCCGATCACGACCCCATCGACCGGCTGTCCCAGCGCCTGCTCGGCGCTTTCCCGCATCCGGCCCATCAGCAGGGCGATTAGGTCCTCGACGGGGTAGAGCCGCTCGAAGACCTGGATGCGGGGCGAGTCCGAGCGGCCGCGGATCAGCGGGCCGGGGCGCCGCAGGGCGGTCTTGATCGACTGGATCAGCCGGCCGTGCGCGGCCACGTCAACCTCGGCGACGACGTCCCGCTCCACGAAGATCGGTTCCCCACCGGTCGACGGCACCCCGCTCCAGACGTTCTGGATCGTCCCGACGGGTTTGGTCTCCCAGTACACCGGCCGGCCCGTCTCGTGCTCCAGGTACTGCCGCACCGCCTCCGAGCCGGTGTAATGCTCGTAGTCGCGTGTCATGTAGATGAACGAACGCAGCAGGTTTGGGTTGATGTTGTCCGGATCGACCGGGAACAGCCGGATCCCCCCGCCCTCGTGATCATATAGGGCGATCGAGGAATTGCTGGTCCCGAAATCCATGCCGACGTGGATCAAGGTATTGTCTCCCTCAGTATTGTTTAAGAAAGGGGGATTTTATCATTGTTTGGTTAGCTGGTTAGCTGGTTAGCTGGTTAGCTGGTTAGTTGGTTAGCTGGTTGGCTGGTTCGCCAGGATTGCCAATCCCCCCACGATCGTCTCAAACGGATTTAGCGGTCGCAGCCGGTCGTGGCCGAATTTATCGCCCAGTAGGCGGATGACGGCCGGGATCTGGGCGCTGCCGCCGGTGCGGAGGACGGCGCGGATGTCCGCCGGTTGGAGGCCGCTGTCGTGGACGACACCGTCCAGGTCGGCTTCGATCTGTTCGATGTAGCGTGCCGCCAGGCGTTCGAACTCGGGGCGGGTGACGAGCTGTTTGAAACGGAAGCCATCCTGCTCCAGTTCGACGTGGGCGGTGGCTTCCGACGAGAGCCGGATCTTGGCCGCCTCGACCGACTGGAATAGGGCGAAACCGAGGTTCTGTTCAACCAGGTGGTTCAACCGATCGATGGCTTCCGGGTCGCTGCCCCGGCGGGCGTCGCGCAGGATGGCCCGGTATTCCGGCCGCGAGAGCAGGACCATCGTCTGCCAGCTGTCGAGCAGGCCGAAGATGTGGGCCGGCACCGGCTGCCGGTTTCGCAGGGTAGCTCCGTCGCCGAAGTGGCGCTTCAGCGGCTGGAGCAACGCCCGGTCCAGGTCGTCCCCGCCGATCAGGACGCCGCGGGTGGCCAGGACGACCGGCTCAGCCGCCCCGCCGAGCTCGACGACGGTCAGGTCCAGGGTGCCGCCGCCGAAATCGAACACGAGGGCGGCCTGGCGTTCGGCCGTTTCCCAGTGGTAGACGTAAGCCGCGGCGACCGGCTCGTAGGCGAAGCGAATATCTTTGAAACCGGCGAGCTGCGCCGCGGCCTCGATCCTGGCCTGGGCGCGGGCGTCGATTTCCGGATCGTCCGAGAACTTGACCGGCCGGCCGAGCACGACCCCGCCCACCGGCTCCCCGGTAGCCGCCTCGCAGCGCAGCCGGAGGTTTTCCAGGATGACGGCGATCAACTGCTCGACCGGATAGAAAGTCCCGAAAACGTCGGTGCCCTCGTAGGCCGGGTTCCGCAGGGCGGTCTTGACCGACTGGATCAGCCGCCCCTGTGCGGCCGTGTCGATCCGGACCATCAGGTCGTCCCAATACACGATCGGGCTGCTACCACCGCTGCCGACGATCATCTGGACCTGGCCCATGCTCTTCGTTTCCCAGTAGACCGGCCGGCCCGTCTCGACCTGCTGGTAGCGGTCGACCGCCTCGGACCCGACGAACGTTTCCTGCGCCCGGTTGATAAAGATAAACGAGCGCAGCATATGCGGGTTGAGGGAGCCCGGGTCGAGGTCGAACAGCCGGATCCGGCCGTCACGGAACAGGGAGATGGAGGAGTTGGAGGTGCCGAAATCGAGGCCGACGTTCATGAGTCAATCCGCCGGCCGGATGCCCAGGGTCTCCGGCGTCATTGCCACCGCCTCGAAATTCTCAAATGTCAGATCGCGCATCTCCAGCCCCAGCGCCCGATTCGCTTCGTCAAACAGAAAGGTGTAGCTCGCCAGCGACCGGGCGGACCAGTCCAGCCCCAGTCGGGCGGCCAGGGCGGCGATCGCGGCGCCGTCCGGGCCTTCCAGCTCGGCGAAATCGCCGATCGGGGTGCGGTCCAGCACGGCCTCGACCCCGTCCAGCGTATATGTCGTCCGGTATTTCTCGTAAACCAGGCTGACCTCGAACCCGAGCGCCTCGAGGAACGCCTGCGCTGCCTCGAAATCCCCGGCCTCGAACTCGATCTCCGTCCGGGCGATGACCCCACCGACGATCCGACCGGGGCCTTTGTAGGTCAGCCGCACCCGCGCATCCCGCCGCAGGCGCAGGACCTGGAAGGTCTCCGCCAGCGAGCGGTCCGGCTTGTCGAACTTCAGATTATATTCGTGCACCTCCGGCGACACAAGCCGCGCCCCCAGCGCCTCGAGCTGGCGCTCCAGCCCCGGCAGGTCTCTTAAAAGAAATTTGACTTCGGTTTCGAGGGCCATAGAACCAGGCAAAAACAAAGGGGTGGCGGGCTTCCCCCGCCACCCCTTTGTTTTTGCACTATTCAACACTTAATAACGTCGCCTTCCCCTCCACGCTGTCCCCCTCCTTCACCTTGATCCGCACCACCGTCCCGTCCCTCGGTGCGCGCAGTTCGTTCTGCATCTTCATCGATTCCAGGATCACGAGCACGTCCCCCTTGGCGACCGCCTGGCCCTCCGCGACCGTGATCGAAACGACCAGCCCCGGCATCGGGGCTTTCAGGTGGAACTCCCCACCGCCGCCGGACTGGACCCCGGCCGCCGCTTTCAGGCGCTTCTCGCGTTCGTCCTCCACCTGCGCCGTGTACAGGTCGCCGAGCAGGAGCACCTCCCAGAGGTCGTCGCTCTCGTTGACATATGCCTCGTACGAGCGGCCTTCGATCAACAGCGAGTAGACCGGCTGGCCGTGGACCGACTGGAAGTCGATGACGACCGGCTGCCCGTCCAATATGACGTGCTTCTGGTCGAGGATCTCGACGGTGAACTGGCGCTCGTTGATCGTGACGACGTATTTCATCGGTGCATCCGCTCCCAGCGGCCGACCCACTTCCAGTTGCTGGTGTCACGGGCGTTGCGCTGGACGATCTGGGCGGCTTGCTCGGCCTGGCGGTGCTGGACCAGGGTGGCGATGAGGGCGGCGATCTCGGGCCGCATCTCCTTCTCCTCTTCGGCCTCCTCCATTGAGAAGCGGTCCTCCACGAAGCGGGTGTCGAACTGCCCGGCGATGAAGCGGTGCTGCTCGAGCAGGTTCTGGTGGAAGGGGATGTTGGTCCGCACCCCGACGATCTTGTACTCGGCCAGCGCCCGTCGCATCCGCAGGATGGCCTGGCCGCGCGTCTCGCCCCAGACGATCAGTTTGGAGATCAGCGAGTCGTAATACGGGGTGATCTCGAAGCCCGGATAGATCCCGGTATCGACCCGCACGCCCGGGCCGTTCGGCTGGATGCTGTGGGTGATCGTCCCGGTCGAGGGCAGGAAGTTGTTGTAAGGATCCTCGGCGTTGATCCGGCACTCGATCGACCAGCCGTTCATCGTGACGTCCGCCTGGTCGAAACGCAGCGGGCGGCCGCGGGCGATTCGGATCTGCTCCTTGACGATGTCGATCCCGGTCACGAACTCGGTCACCGGGTGCTCGACTTGCAGGCGGGTGTTCATTTCGAGGAAAAAATAATTCTGGTCTTTGTCCATCAGAAACTCGATCGTCCCGGCGTTGACGTAATCGACCGCCGCGGCTGCCTTGACGGCCACGTCCCCCATCCGGTTGCGCAGGCCTTCGTCGTTGAGGATAAACGGCGACGGGGCCTCCTCGAGCAGCTTCTGGTGCCGGCGCTGGAGCGAGCACTCGCGCTCGCCCAGGTGGATGACGTTGCCGTGCTCGTCGGCCAGGATCTGGATCTCGATGTGCCGGGCGCCTTCAACCAGCTTCTCGAGATAGACGTTCCCGTCCCCGAAGGCCGATTCGGCCTCCCGCCGGGCCGAGTCGAGCATGGCCTGCATCTCTTCGATCGATTTGACCTCCCGCATCCCCTTCCCGCCGCCGCCGGCCGTGGCCTTGATCAGCAGCGGGAACCCGATCGACGGGGCTACCCGCAGCAGGTCCTCATCCCGGAGAGCCCCTTCCCCTTCCGTCCCCGGGACGACCGGCACCCCTGCCTTTTCGACCGTGGCGCGCGCCACCATCTTGTCCCCCATGGCGGCGATCGACGACGGTTTCGGTCCGATGAAGGCCAGGCCATCATCCAGGCAGGCCTGGGCGAAATCGGCCCGCTCGGCCAGGAAGCCGTACCCGGGATGGACCGCCCCGGCCCCGGACTGGCGAGCGACCTCGAGGATCCGGTCCGCCCGCAGGTACGAGTCCCGCGACGGCGGGGCTCCGATGTTGTAAGCCTCCGTGGCGTGCCTTACGTGCAGCGCATGCCGGTCCGCATCCGAAAACACGGCCACCGTCTGCAGCCCCAATTCCCGGCAGGCCCGGATGATCCGGACAGCGATTTCACCGCGGTTGGCGACGAGGACTTTATTGAACATGAATTACGTCTCCTGAAAATATGGAAAAATAAGGGGCGGCAGGGGGCTCTGCCCCCTGCCGCCCCTTATTTTTCCAAACTTAGAGAGGAATATTGCCATGCTTCTTCGCCGGGTTCGTATCCCGCTTGTTGACGAGCATCTCGAGGGCGTTGATCAGGCGCGGGCGGGTGTCGCGGGGCTCGATGACGTCGTCGATAAAGCCGTGGGAGGCGGCGACGTAGGGGTTGGCGAATTTCTCGCGGTAGTCGGAGACCAGTTCGGCCTTGCGGGCGACCGGGTCGGCGGCTTCCGCCAGCTCTTTGCGGAAGATGATGCTGACGGCCCCGTCCGGACCCATGACGGCCAGCTCGGCAGTCGGCCAGGCCAGGTTGAGGTCGCCGCGGATGTGCTTGCTGCTCATGACACAGTAGGCGCCGCCGTAGGCTTTGCGGGTGATGACGGTCAGTTTGGGGACCGTCGCCTCGCAGTAGGCGTACAGCAGCTTGGCCCCGGAGCGGATGATCCCGCCGTGCTCCTGGGTGGTGCCGGGCATGAAGCCGGGGACGTCCTCGAAGGTCAGGATCGGCAGGTTGAACGAATCGCAGAAGCGGACGAAGCGGGCGGCCTTCTCGGAGGCGTCGATGTCGAGCACGCCGGCCAGGACAAGCGGCTGGTTGGCGATGATC
>DATKDL010000204.1:0-2911 GCA_035512695.1 Anaerolineales bacterium
ATCGTTGGTGTTCATCAGCAGGATCGACCCGTACTCGATCTCCGGGATCAGGAAAGCCATGGCCTTGTAGCCCAGCCCATCCCCTTCGTGGAACAGGATCGTCATCCCGGCGTATTCTTCCCGGCCCGTCCCTGCCAGAAATTCCGGGGGGACGAAATTGTGATTGACCGTCCAGCCCATCGCATAGCCCTGCTTCTCATCGAACATATGCCCCGGCGTGTGCAGCGCTTCCAGACCGGCCGGCGAAATCGGCCCGGAGTCCCCGCCGTCGAGAAGGGCGACCAGGTAGCGGCTCATGTCGGCCGCGGTGGACCACAGCCCTGCGGAAGGCAGCGTGGCGCGCGAGTACGGCATCAGGCCGTCAAACGCCAGCGGGAACCCGAAGAATGGGTAAAAGCTGCCGGCCGCCCCGCCCGAGCGGGCCTCCTCCAGCGAAGCGAAGGAGTTGTCCATTTCCAGCGGTGCGAAGATGTTCGTGTCGATGTAGTCCCCGTACGGCTGCCCCGAGACTTCCTGGACCAGCAGACCGAGCACATCGTAGTTCAGGTTGGAATTTTCCCAACCCTCTCCCGGTGCGAAGGCGAGCTCTTCCGCCGCGATGGCGCGGACCGCCTCCTCCAGCGCATCCGGTCCGTCCGGCCGCAGGTTCGCCTCCCGGCCAGCCAGCTCCGTCAGCCCGCTGGTCTGGTACAGCAGCTGCGCCACCGTGATCCCGCCGCCGCGTCCCCCTTCCACTTCGAACCAGGGCACGTGCTCCCGTACCGGGTCATCGAGACCGAGCCGACCCGCCTCGACCAGCTGCATGACCGCCAGGGCCGTGATCCCCTTGCTCACCGATGCGAGCAGGAACGGCGTGTCCGGCGTGACCGGGCGGCCGGTCGAGTCGGCATCGCCGAACCCCTCCAGGAATTCCACCTCCCCGCCCCGCACGACGGCCAGCGCCAGGCCGGGGATCTTGTAGGCTTGCATTTGATTGGCGATATAGGCGCGCATTTCGGCCTCGTAAGCGGCTTGCGGTTGAGGGGCCGCGGAAGCCGAACGCATGACCGGGACGGCCAGGATGGCCAGGGAGAAGAACAGGATGAGGAAGCCGGCGCGGCGCCGCGCATGCGGGACAAGGGGAAAGCAGGTCATATAAGTACCTCGTTGAAGTTGGCGGTGTGCCGTGATTATAAAATTAAATACATGCGTAAGGGGCCTTCGATAAACCCGGGCACGGCGGGGAACTTTCTCTCCCAGGCGACTTTCAACACCGCCGTTCCCCTCCGATGAGTGATCGCGGGATCGGAGCCTGTTCCCCCCCGGGCGATCCATCGGACCGCTCCTACCACGCCCCCTCCCCCTTAAAAACCACCCAAACCGTCTTTGCGAGAATCTGCAGGTCCAGAAGCAGCGAGTAATTCTTGATGTAGTACAGATCGTCCTCGGTGTTCAGGTGCATCATCCGCCCGCTGCGGCCGGAGACCTGCCACCAGCCGGTGATCCCCGGCGGGACGGTGAAGCGCTGGCGCTGCCAGGGCTCGTAGCGCTCGACGATCGCCGGCAGCTCCGGGCGCGGGCCGACCAGGCTCATCTCGCCTTTCAGCACGTTGAAGAACTGCGGCAGCTCGTCCAGGCTGGTGCGGCGCAGGAATCGGCCGACGCGGGTGACGCGCGGGTCGGCGGCGCTTTTGTGCCCCTCGACCGGCAGCGCTTCGGCGCCCGGGACCATCGTCCGGAATTTGTAAATATTGAACGGCCGGCCGTTCTCCCCGGCCCGGACCTGCTTGAACACGACCGGCCGGCCCGAATCGAGCCGGACCGCCAGGGCCGTCAAAAGCATGATCGGGATGCCCGGGACCAGGACCAGGACACAAACCACCAGGTCCAGCACCCGCTTGACGACCCGCTGGTACTCCCCGATCGCCGGTGCGCGCAGATCGAGCATCGGGACCCCGGCGAATTCCTCGATCCCGGCCCGGAACAGGGCCAGCTGAAAATAGTTCGGGATCACCCACAGCTCGACCGGCAGTCCGTGCAGCTCCGAGACGAGCCGGGCGACCCGATCGTGGTCGACGTCCGGCAGGGCGATGACGACCTCATCGATCCCGTGTTTCTCGATCAAGGCCGCAGCCTCCCCGATCGCCCCGATCACATCTTCCCCGCCTCCGTCCGCCAGGTATCCGGTCAGCTCCAGGTCCGTATCAGCCCGCAGCTTGGCGCCGATATCCCGCGCGATCTCGTTCGCCCCGGCGATCAGGACCCGGCGCACCCGCCGCCCGGCCCCAAAACGGCTCCCGGCTCCCCGGTAGGCCAACCGCCAGCCCACCAGCGCCAGGTAGGCCATCCCGAAAAAGGTCAGGATCAGGACCCGCGAGATTTCCCGGAAGCTCAGGAACAGCACCCCGGCGATCGAGACCGCCGCCAGCGCCGAACCGGCGGTCAGATCGAGCCACACCCGGGCGAACGATGCGCGGCGCCGCCCGTCGTAGACGGCGAAGAACACCAGCATCCCGGCCCAAATCAGCGCGAAGACCGGGTACAGCAAAGGCGGGATGAACGGGTCGGGCAGGAAGGCGACGAACGGCAGGTCGTTCAACCGCGGCCGCAGCGCATTCGCCCCCCACAGCGAAGCCCCGACCAGCACCGCATCCAGCACGAAGGCCAGGATGCCGAAGGTGATCGAAAAGCGGCGGGACATGAGGGGATTCTAATCGAATAGGCGAATGGGCGAAAAGGCGAATGGGCGAATTCGCCTTTTCGCCCATTCGCCTATTCGCTCATTCCCCAGACCCTCACCGTCCCATCCAGCCCCCCTGACGCGAGCAGGGCGCCGTCGGGGCTGAAGGCGAGGGTGTCGACCCAGAGGGAGTGACCGGCCAGGACGGCGAGGGGGGCGCCGGTCGCCGTGTCCCAGATGCGGATCGTCCCG
>DATKDL010000205.1:0-6809 GCA_035512695.1 Anaerolineales bacterium
TCCATCCCGGAGGCTTGAATGCTCGGGAAGGCGTAGAAGGCCCCGTGCGGCTCGAAGGTCGGCATCCCGAGTTCGTTGAGGCCCTTGACGATCAGCCTGCGCCGCCGGTCGTATTCGGCCGCCATCTCGGCGACGTGGCCGGCGCCGTGCAGGATCGCCTCCAGGGCTGCATCCTGGGCCATCGTCGGGGCTGACATGATCGTGTACTGGTGGATCCGCAGCAGCCCCTGCAGCAGCCCGGCCGGGGCGCAGGCGTAACCGACCCGCCAGCCGGTCATGGCGTAGTCTTTTGAAAACCCACCCAGCAGGATTGTCCGGTCGTGCATCCCCGGCAGCGCAGGGAAACAGACGTGCGGGACGCCGTAAACGAGCTGGTCGTAGATCTCGTCCGAGATGACGAGCAGATCGTGACTTTCGGCGATCGCGGCCACCCCCGCCAGCGCCTCCACCGGTGCGACAGCTCCGGTCGGGTTGTTCGGGTAGCCGATGAAGATGGCCTTCGTCTTCGGCGTGATGGCGGCCTCGATCTCGTCCGGGTCCAGGACGAAACCGTTCGATACCCGGCTGGGAATTTCGACCGGAACGCCGCCCGCCAGGACGACGGCGGCCTGGTAGGCGACGAAGCAGGGCGTCGGGACGATGACCTCATCGCCCGGCTCCAGGATGGCCGTCATCGCCAGGTAAAGCGCCTCCGAGACCCCGACGGTGATGACGATCTCGGAGACCGGATCGTATTTCGCCCCGTAGAGCGCCTCGAGGTGCCGGCAGACGGCCTCGCGCAGTTCGATGATCCCGGCGTTGGAGGTGTACCCCGTCCGCCCCGCCCGCAGCGAGCGCACCCCGGCCTCCAGGATCGGCCCGGGGGTGACGAAATCCGGCTCCCCGATCCCGAGCGAGATCACGTCGTCCATCGTGGCGACGATGTCGAAGAACTTGCGGATGCCGGAGGGCTGGAGGGACTTGACGCGCTGGGCCAGGAATCGGTCTGTGTCTTTGGTTTCCATGATGATCTTGAAAAAATGAACATCCATGCGGGGCTTCACTCCGCATGGATGTTCATTTTTTCATCGTTGTCCTACAGATCGGATGAATAAAAAGAATCATCCCCTGCGCTGATTATACCTGTGAGACCGGAAAGCGCTGCGCGCTCGCCGATGAGGGAGGCCTCCAGCCGGCAGGCCGTGATCGCCGCTCCGGCTTCGACGATCGAATTTTCGATCACCGAGTTCACGATCCGGCAGCCGGCCCCAATCGAGACGTTGGGCCCGATCAGTGAACCCTCGACGGAAGCCGAGGGATCGAGAAAGACCGGCGGGACGATCCGTGTGCCGTCCGACTCCGCCGGCCCGCTGAAATTCGCACGGCCGTTTGCCAGCAAATAGGCGTTTGTTTCCAGCAGTCCGTGAACGGTCCCGCCGTCGTGCCAGATCGAGACGGGCCGGGACCGCATCACGAGCCCGCGCGCCAGTAGCAGGTTGACGGCCACCGCCAGGTAGAACTCGCTGACGCCGTTTGGACGGTAGTCGTTCACGAGCTGCTCCTCGATTGCATCCGCCAGGTCTCCGCCATCGGGGAAATAGTAGTAGCCCACGACAGCCTGGCGGTGCTCGCGCGTCAGCGGTTTTTCAACGACCCGCCGCACTCGCCCGCTCCGGTCCGTCTGGGCGATCCCGAAATGCTCCGGGTCCGGGACCTCCCGGACCCAAACCACCGCCTCATCCAGACTTCTGCCGAGGAACCCCAGGTCGGTCTCGATCAGTGTGTCCGGGAAAACCATCAGGAGCGGGCCTTCGAGGTGCTCCCTGGCCATGTAGAGGGCGTGGGACTGCCCGTAGGGGTCGGATTGGTACACGAAATGGGCCTTCCGGTCCGGGACGCTATCGCGCAGATATCGTTCGAGGCTGTCGCCTCCCGGTCCGGTGATGAAGACGAATTCGCGAGGGATCGTGCTCGGCAGGCTGTCCAGCCGGTCCAGGACGTGGTCGATCATCGGCCGGCCGGCGACGGTGAGCAGCTGTTTGGGCCGGCTCCAGGTGTGTGGGCGCAGGCGGGCCCCGCGGCCCGCCATGGGGAGGACGATTTTGAAGGTGTGCGGCATTTAACCGGCGCCGAAAGGTCCGTTAGCTGTGCCCCAGGACCGGGTGCGGGACGTACGGCTCCTCGATCGAATTCATTTCCTCTTCCGACAGCTCGATCTCCAGCGCTGCCACCGCCTCTTCGAGGTGGGCCATCTTGCTGGCCCCGATGATCGGAGACGTGATCCCGGGTTTGTGCAGCAGCCAGGCCAGCGCGATCTGGGCCGGCCTGGCGCCGTGGCTTTCGGCCATCTTCTCGACCCGGTCCAGAACGGCGAAATCGTCGTCTTCGTAGTACATCCGGTGGGCGAATTCGTCGCTCCTGGAACGCAGGGTCGGTCCTTCCCCCCTGGCGCCCCGGTTCCCGGCCAGGAAGCCGCGCGCCAGCGGGCTCCACGGGATCAGCCCGACGCCCTGGTCGAGACACAGCGGGACCATCTCGCGCTCCTCCTCCCGGTAAACGGCGTTCATGTGGTTCTGCATCGAAACGAAACGGTCCCAGCCGCGCAGCTTGGCCGTGTACTGCATCTTGGCGAACTGCCACGCGTACATCGACGAAGCCCCGATGTAGCGCACCTTGCCTGACCGGACCAGGTCGTTCAGGGCCCCCATGGTCTCTTCGATCGGGGTGTGGTGGTCGAAGCGGTGGATCTGGTAAAGGTCGATGTAATCCGTCCCCAGCCGGCGCAGCGAGTTTTCGACCTCGCTCAGGATGTGCTTGCGGGACAGGCCGCCCATGTTCGGAACGTCGCTCCACGGGAAATAGACCTTTGTGGCGATCACGACCTCGTCACGACGGGCGAAATCACGCAAGGCCCGCCCGGTGACTTCCTCGCTCACGCCGCGCGAATACGCGTTGGCGGTGTCAAAGAAGTTGATCCCCATTTCCAGAGCCCGCTGGATGAACGGCCGCGAGGCCTCCTCGTCGAGTACCCAGTCGCGCCATTCCGGGGTGCCGTAGGTCATCATTCCGAGGCAGATGCGGGAGACTTTCAGACCGGTGTTCCCCAGGTTTGCAAATTCCATCTTTGACTCCTTTTCCGGTTAATCTCCAACCAGTTCAGCCCCGTCCGGGACCACGATCTGGCTGCCGGCCGGGTTATCGATCTCGATCTTCCCGCGCAGGACGACGCCTCCCCCGAAGGCGACGTCGCCCCGGATTTTCAGGCTTTCGCATTCGATCAGGGACGGCGGTCCCGCCGGGAAGCGGGCGTCGAACTCGTCGATCAACCGGTAGAAATCGGGATCCAGGTCGATCTGCGGCAGGGTTTCCCGTTGCAAGACGACGCGAAAGTCTTCGGTCAGGGCATAAGCATCCGACCGCACGGTGAGCAGGTCATCCGTGGTCTTGACGGGGGCGAAGCGGTCAGGGGTGACGCTGACGGCGCGGGCCTCGCGAAATAGCCCGATCGCGGCGCCCATCGCCGTCTCGAGCTGGAAGACCTTCGGCGATTCGGGATCGCGTGGGTCCAGGGTCTTGGCGTTGCGGATCAGCGGCAGCCCGAGGACCTGTTCGCGCTCTTTGAGCCGGTCCAACAGGCGCGGCAGGTGGACCCACAGGTTGTTCATGTTGAAGAACGGGTGCCGCTCCGGGTTGCGGAAATGGTGCATGTCCTCGGCCGGGCATTGGGCCGTCTCGCGCAAGACGTAGCCGCCACCCTTCCAGACAGCCAGGTGGCCGCCCTTGGCGACGGCTTCGGTTCGCCGGGCGACCTCCATCATGAAGGGAAGCTTGTGGTGGGCGAAATATCCGAGGAGGTCGTGGTCCATGGCCGCGCCGAGGTTGTCGCCGTTGGAAAGGAAAGCGTATTCAAACCCCGCGTCCAGCAGCCGGCTCAACGTACCGCTGCTGCCCAGGGCGGCGTAAATGTCGCCGTGTCCGGGCGGGTTCCAGGCCAGGGCCGGGTCGCCCGGGCTCTCGGCGGGGGACAGATCGGCTTGCAGGATCTTGGGGAATTTGTGCTGGAGAAAATCGATTCCGACGGGCGACTCCCACAGGGCCGGGTAAGCTTTGAGGGCGGCGAGTGAATCCTCCCGGGTCGCGAAGCTGTTCATCAGGATCAGCGGGACTCCCCGCGCCAGGGCGTGCCGGGCGATAATATCGATGAACCGCAGGTCGCCCCGGACCGGGAGCAGCGATTTGGCTTTCCGCATCCCCATACTGGTTCCCAGACCGCCGTTGAGCTTGATCATGACCGTCCGGGCGGCGGCGGCCTCTCCCAAAACAGTGAACTCCCCGCGGAAATCCTCCAGGGAGGGGAGATCCCGGACCGGCTCGATGGCGTCTTCCGGGATCTCCCCGGTCTCGCCCGCGTGCAGCTGGCGGTAATAATGGCTGAACGTCCGGATGGCGGCATCCGGCAGGTTTTCCGCCCGCATCATCTCGGTAAACGGTTCCAGTGCGCTGTTGAAATCCATGTGAGTCAATCCTCGATCCACTCGATCACCAGCGCTTCCCCCTGGCCGACGCCGACGCACAGGGTCGCCAGGCCGTAGAAGGGGCGCGGCGCATCCGCGGCGCGGCGTTTCATCTCGTGGACCAGGGTGGCCAGGATGCGGGCGCCGGAGCAGCCCAGCGGGTGACCGAGGGCGATTGCGCCGCCGTTGACGTTGGTGATCTCTTCAGAGAGGCCCAGATCGGCCATTACGGCCAGGGCCTGGATGGCGAAGGCCTCATTCAACTCGACAAGCCCCAGGTCGGCAACCTCCAGGCCCGCGCGCGCGAGTGCCTTGCGGGCCGCCGGAACAGGCCCGTAACCCATCGTGCGCGGGTCGACCCCGGCGGCGGCGGAGGAAAGGACCCGGGCCATCGGCGTGAAGCCCAGGTCGACGGCCCGTTCGGCGCTCATCAGCAGCACGGCGGCGGCGCCGTCGTTGAGGCCGGAGGAGTTGCCCGCGGTGACGGTCCCGGCCAGGCGGAAGGCCGGGCGCAGGCGGCCCAGGGACTCGAGAGACGTGTCCCGGCGCGGCCGCTCGTCGGTATCGACGATGATCGGGTCACCTTTCCGCTGCGGGATCTCGACCGGGACGATCTCGTCCTTGAAGCGCCCGGTGTCGATCGCGGCGACGGCGCGCCGGTGGCTTTGCAGGGCGAAGCGGTCCTGCTCCTCGCGGGAGATTTGAGTGGCGTCCCAGATATTCTCGGCCGTCTCCCCCATCGAATCGTTGCCGTGCATCGCTTTGAGGCGGGGGTTGGGGAAGCGCCAGCCGAGGGTCGTGTCCCAGGCGGTCAGGTTGCCGAAGGCGTAGCCGCTCTCGGCTTTGGGGACGGCGTAGGGGGCGCGGGACATGCTCTCGAGCCCGCCGGCGATGTAGACATCGCCTTCACCGGCCTTGATCGCCCGGTAGGCCTGGCTTACGGCGTGCAGCCCGCTGGCGCACAGCCGATTGTAGGTCACGGCCGGGACCTCGACCGGGAACCCGGCCAGCAGGACGGCCATGCGGGCGACGTCCCGGTTGTCCTCGCCGGCCTGGTTTGCGCAGCCCATGTAGACCTCTTCGACCAGGGCCGGGTCGAGCCCGGTGCGGTCGATGAGGGCTTTGAGGACGAGGGCGCCGAGATCGTCCGGCCGGACGGGGGCGAGGGCGCCGCCCAGGGCGCCGATCGGCGTCCGGACGGCGTCGATGATGACAGCTTCGGGCATGAGGGGATTCTCCTTTTCCGACAAAAACGGGTTGTGCGGGAGCTCCGCCCCCGCCCACCCCATTTTCTCCGAGAATTATAACCTTCGATTGATGGGGACCTGTAATTAACCGGTAACCATCCTCGTCTATAATCTATAGACGGAGAACCCATGACTACCAACGGAAAATACGAACCTGTGATTCTATCCGCCGTCCGCACCCCGATCGGCAAGTTCCGCTCGGCCCTGGGCGGCGTCCCGATCGCCGACTTGGGGGCCACGGCCGTCCGCGCCGCCGTCGAGCGTGCCGGTATCCCGGACCCCGCAGAGATCGACGAAGTCCTGATGGGCAACGTCGTCTCGGCCGGTATCGGGCAGAACATCGCCCGGCAGTCGGCCATCTTCGGTGGGCTGCCGAGCTCGGTCGGCGCCACGACTGTCAACAAGGTCTGCGGCTCAGGACTCAAGTCCGTCGTCCTGGCCGCGCAGGCCATCCGCGCCGGGGACGGCGGCCTGTTCGTCGCCGGCGGCGTCGAGAGCATGTCCCGTGCGCCCTACCTCGTCGACGGTCGGATGGGCGAGCTCAAATACGGAAACGTCACCCTGAAAGATTCCCTCCAGGTCGACGCCCTCTGGTGCCCCTTCGAAGACTGGGGCATGGGCAGCGCCGCCGAGTTCATCGCCGATGAGTACGAAGTCACCCGCGAGGCGATGGACCGCTACGCCCTCGGAAGCCACCAGAAGTCGGTCGCCGCAATGGGTTCTGGGGCGTTCGCGGACGAGATCGTCCCGGTAGAGATCCGCTCCCGCCGCGGTGCAACCATCGTGGACACGGACGAAGGCCCCCGCCGCGACACCTCGCTCGAAGCCCTGGCGTCCCTCAAACCCGCCTTCAAACCCGACGGCAAAGTCACCGCCGGCAACTCCCCGGGGCTCAACGACGGCGCCGCCGCGCTCGTCGTGGCCAGCGCCGAAAAAGCCGCCGCCCTCGGCGCCGAACCGCTCGCCCGCATCGCCGGCTACGCCCAAGCTGCCGTCGACCCGAAATACATCTTCGCCGCCCCAGCCCAAGCAATCCCGAAGCTGCTCGAAAAAATCGGCTGGACCTTCG
>DATKDL010000206.1:0-3117 GCA_035512695.1 Anaerolineales bacterium
ATCCACATACACATCGAAGTTGGCCGTGTTCGTCGAGCCCACCAGCAGCCCGAAGCGGCCTTCATCGTAGATGCTGACGTCCAGCTCGGCCACCAGGATGTCATTGATGTAAAGCCGGATATCGTCGCCTTCCGCCCAGATTCCGACCACGTTGGTGGCGTCCGGTCCGGTCTCGATCGCCGAGGAGGCGGTCCAGGCGTGGAGCTGGTTGTAGTTATCGCCGTCCCACTCGTAGATCCGGAACTGGCCGTTGCAGGAGATATTGAAGACGTACCCGGCATTCGGCTCCGGCGCCCGGACGAGCAGGCCGTAGCGATCCAGCCCACTGCACGCGTCCCCGGTGATGAACTCGGCTTCGATATAAAAGTTTTGCAGGTCCGGACGGTTAGACAGACCCCAGAAGTCGCCGCCCCCGGCGATCTTGGCCCGCATCCGCAGCATGCCGTCGTCGAAGACGAAGCTGACGTTGTCTGTGTTCAGATTGAACCAGTTGGCACCCGAGTCGAACTCGTCCCGCCAGTCCGGGGTCCCCAGACCCAGATCGGTCTGGGTCCCCTCGACCACGATCTGGACCCAGAACGGCTGGTTGTCGTTGGCGCCGAGGCCGAACGCATCGCCGTCCTCGTCCCGCAGGATCCACTCGCCGCGGTATTCGCCGTCGACGTTCGGGGCGGTCAGGTCGAGGCTGAAGGTCACCTCCTCGCCGGGAGCGATGTTCTCCGTCAGCGGGTAGGACTCATCGGCGCCCATCCGGTCGCCGTCCTCGAAGACGAGCGTGTAGGCCGTGTTCCAGGTGCAGGTGCCGGCGTTCTCCAGGGTCCAGGTCTTGGTGAAGTCCGCCCCGGCGCCGATGACGGTGTCGTCATCGATCGTCTCGCGGACGAAATCCATCTCGTTGGTGCAGTCCGGGTCATTCGATATAGGGGTTTCCCCGGGTTCGGGGGTCGGTTCGAGTGGATCGACGTCGGCCGGATCCGGCAGGAATTGGTGATCCCAGCCGAAGTTGAGGGCCGGGATGATCTGCCCGCCGGCCAGGTCGACCTGGGCGCTGCCCAGGTTGGCGGAGGTCCAGCCGCCGGGGATCAGGATGCTGCTGTTCGGGTTGGACAGCGGATCGACCAAAACGCAGTGGGGTCCTGCGGCCAGGTTGTCGAAGGCGTAAGCGCCGTCAGCGTTGGTGAAGATCGTGCCGATCACGGCCCCGTTGCAATCCGGCTGGAGCAGCTGGACCTCGACGCCCTCGATCCCCGGCTCATCGGGGGTCAGCACGCCGTCGGCCGCATAGCCGCCCGCTTCGGTCTCGATACAGCCGACGGAGGGCACGGCCGGCTCGCCGCCCTCTCCGCCGGCGACGGCACAGAGATCGTGCCAGACGCGGCCTTCGATCCGGCCGGAAGGCACGGCGGTGGGTTCGATGATCTCGGGCGCGATGTTGTCGACGGCCAGGTTGAAGGTCGCCGTCTGGCCACCGGCCACGACAGTGTAATCGCCGGCGGGGAGCCCGAACACGTCCAGCGAGACGGTCTGCTCGAACGGCGCAACTACCTGGGCGCAGACGGCGTCGGCCGGGCGGGTGGTGGCAACCGTGATCGTGAAGGTATTCCCCTCCATCGCGATCGTCGTCTCACCCAGGCTGGTGCAGCTGTCGCCCAGGTAGCCGGTCAGCGCGGCGTTGACCTGCACAGGGAAAGATTCAAGGATCGACACGTCTAGCGTTTCGATCTGGGCTTCCCCCGTGATCACCCCGCCCGGTTGGCCGGTGGGGGTCGGGCTGAACGGCAGGACGCAGCCGGCGGTGAATACCAGGATGGCGATGACAAACAGGATATTTGCGGGTTTTCGCGGGACGTTCATTTTTCCTCCGAAGGCCACCCCATTCTAATCAGGATGCGGCAGGTGTGCCACTAGAAATGACGCCGGTTCCGCCGATAATGTTCCGAGAAAAGGACCGGCCGGTCGGGAACCCGCCGATCCTTTTCTCGGATTTTCCGCTCTCACCGCAGCGGCCAGAACACCGGTAGGACGGCCAGTACAACCAGCAGGACGACGAACGCTAACGGAAGTCCGACCCGAATGAAATCCTTGAACCGGTAACCGCCCGGCGCCATGATCAGCAAGTTGGCCGGGTGCCCGACAGGGGTCAGGAAACTGGAGGCCGCCCCAACCGCCACGGTCATGATCACGGCGTACGGCGAAATACCGGTATTTGCCGCAGATGCCAGCGCAACCGGGGCCATCAGGACAACGACAACCGGGGTCGGCATGACCTGGCAGGCCAGGAGAGAAAGGAGGAACAGCCCGCCGATCAACGGCAGATCCCCAAGCCGCCCGACCGGGGTGAGCACGGCGTCCGCCAGCATCTGGGCCGTTCCGGAGGTCCCCATCGCGATCCCGAGCGGCAGCATCCCGGCGATCAGGAAAACCGCCCGCCACTCGATATCCCGGTACGCCTCATCCATCGTGACACAGCCGGTCAGCACCATCAGCAGCGCGCCGGTCAGGGCGGCCAGCGAGATCGGCAGCCAGCCCAGCAGGACGGACGCGACCACGCCCAGCATGATGGCGACCGCCATTTTCGCCCGGCCGAGACGCGGGGCCGGCTGGACGTCGTCGGCCAGGGAGATGAAGTTCGAGTTCCTGGCGAGCAGCCGCAGCTTGTCGCGCGAACCATGGACCAGCAGCGCATCTCCGAACCGCAGGGTCATCGTGCTCAGGTTCGAACGGTAGGCCCGCCCCTCTCGAAAGATGGCGATGACGTTCAAGTCGTACCGTCCCCGAAACTCGATCTGTCGCAGCGTCCGGCCGATATAGCTCGAATGCGGGGAAAGGACGATTTCCAGCATACCCGTCTCTTCCGACTCGAGTTCGCGCAGCGATGTGATGGCCCCTTTTGAGATTTCCAGGTTCTGGAGGGCGACGATCGCTTCCAGGTTCTCCCGCGCCCGGCCCTTGACGATCAGGAGATCGTCCGCCTCGAGCACGGTCCCGGCGGGATCGACCATCATCTCGAGCTGCTCGCCCCGGATGACCCCGATCACGACCAGCCCGGCCATCTCCGCCAGGTGGCTCTCGGCCAGCGATTTGCCGACCAGGGGCGAATCCGCCGGGATGCGGACC
>DATKDL010000207.1:0-10483 GCA_035512695.1 Anaerolineales bacterium
GTGCCGGCCCGGCTCGCTCATCCGATTGCCCCCGTCAAAGGATTGCTGCATTGAGGATCGGAACGATGCTGCGGGATGTGATCCGGTCGATCTTTCAGAGACCTGCCACGGACCGCTATCCATACGAACGCCGCCCGCCGCCCGAACGGCTGCGGGGCAAACTGGTCTGGGACCCCGCGAAATGCACCGGCTGCTGCCTGTGCGGCAAGGAGTGCCCTTCCAACTCGCTCGAACTGATTACGCTGGACAAGGCCAACAAGCGGTTCGTCATGCGATATCACGTCGACCGCTGTGCGTTCTGCGAGCAGTGCGTCCTGAACTGCCGGTTTGGATGTCTTGAAATGTCAAACGAAGCGTGGGAGCTGGCCTCCCTGGATAAGGCCGCTTTCACCGTCCACTATGGAGATGAGACCGATGTCGAGTCCGTCCTGGAAAAACTCGCTCAGGGAGACGGTCCGGAATCTGCGGACTGATCTCAAGATGCCGGGCCGGTGGCCCCGGATCGCCTTTGTCGGCGTCGGCCAGGAGCTGCGCGGCGACGATGCGGCCGGTTTGCTGGCGGTTCGCCGGCTGGCAGCGGAACTGCCCCCGGAGCCCGAGGGGCTGCTGGTGCTCGAAGCAGGCCCTGCGCCGGAAAACGTCACCGGCCCGCTGCGCAGGTTCGGACCGGACCTCGTCCTCTTTATCGACGCGGCCTGGCTGGAAACCGCACCCGGGACCATCCGCCTGCTGGACCCGGACGGGATCACCGGCCTGGGGGCGTCGACCCATACCCTACCGCTCTCGACCGTGGCGGCCTATCTGCAGGCGGAGCTCGGCTGCCGGGTGGCCGTGCTCGGCGTCCGTCCGGGGGACACGGCGATCGGCGCTCCGCTCTCGCCGCCGGTAGCCGGGGCCGTCGAAGAGATCGTCCGGGGGCTGGAGGAGATACTGGCGGATCGATCCCGGCGCCCCCCAACCACCTTTCAAACTGGAGATTCCGATGCTCAAACCACCCTCATCTGATCCTGCCGAGCTGCTATCGAAAGCCGGGCAGCCGGCTGTGGACGCCATGCGTCTGCATCCTTTCTACCAGGGCAAGATCGAGACGACGATCAAGTGCTCGGTCCGCAGCCTGGACGATTTCGCCGTCTGGTACACACCCGGGGTCGCCGCCCCCTGCAAAGCGATCGCGGAGGATCCCGACCTGGTCTACGACTACACCAACAAGTGGAACGCCGTTGCCGTCGTCAGCGATGGGACCCGGGTCCTCGGCCTGGGCGATATCGGGCCGAAGGCCGGGATGCCGGTTATGGAAGGCAAGGCCCTGCTCTACAAATACCTGGGCGGCGTCGACGGCTACCCGATCATGCTCGACGTCAAGGACCCGGACCGGATCATCGACACCGTGCTGGCGATCCAGCCCGGTTTCGGCGGGATCAACCTGGAGGACCTCTCTCAGCCGAAGTGCTTCCGCATCCTGGATACCCTGCGCGAGAAGGCCGAGATCCCGGTCTGGCACGACGACCAGCAGGGTACGGCGACGGTCACCCTGGCGGCGCTGATGAACGCCCTCAAGCTGGTCGGAAAAGATAAGAGGGACGTCAGCATCGCCTTTATCGGCTCGGGCGCCTCGAACGTGGCCTGCGCCCGGCTGATCTTCGGCTGGGGCGTCGATCCGGCCAACTGCTATATGGTCGACAGCAAAGGTATCCTCGGACGGGAACGCAAGGACCTGTATATGCGGCGGGCGGAATATGTCGACAAGTGGCGGCTCTGCCAGACCACCAACGCCGAGAACCGGACCGGGGATATTGCCGAAGCATTGGTGGGTGTCGATGTCGTGATCGCCCTTTCCATGTCCGGACCCGGCGTCATCCGGCCGGAATGGATCGAGAAGATGAACCAGGATGCGATCGTGTTCGTCTGCGCCAATCCGGTCCCGGAGATCTGGCCCTGGGAGGCTGCCGAGGCCGGGGCGGCGATCGTCGCCACCGGGCGTTCGGACTTTCCGAACCAGGTCAACAACTCGCTCGGGTTCCCCGGGATCTTCCGCGGCGCGCTGGACGTGCGGGCGAAGACGATCACGGACGAGATGTGCTACGCCGCGGCGGAAGCGCTGGCCGGACACACCGGCGTAGTCCTGGCCCCGGACCACATCCTGCCGACGATGGACGACTGGGAAGTCTTCCCGCGCGAAGCTGCCGCCGTCGGGATGAAGGCCCAGGAGCAGGGCGTGGCCCGGCTCATTCGCACCTACGACGATCTGTACGAACACGCTTCCGGGATCATCCGCCGGTCGCGTGACCTGACCCGGATGATGATGGACGAGGGGTTCATCCCTGAAGCTCCCGAAGGAGGTGTGTGATGTACGATCTCATCGTGATTGGAGGCGGCCCGGCGGGGCTGACCGCCGCGATCTATGCCCTCCGCAAGCGGCTGGACGTGCTGGTGGTGGCGGAAGACCTGGGCGGCAAGACCAACTTCCACATGCGGTCCGAGGCGGAGGACCGCCACCTGGTGATCCGCGGGATCGAGGTCGTCGAGAAGTTCCGGCGCGAGTTGGAGTATCTGAATTTCGCGTTCCGGCAGGCCAAAGTTGAAAAGGTCGAACGCGTCCAGGACCATTTCGTGGTCAAGACGCACGGTGGAGGTGAATTGGCCGCTCGCAGCGTCATCGTGGCGACGGGGGCGCGGGTGCAGGCGCTGGACGTGCCCGGGGAGATCAAGTTCCTCGGCAAGGGGCTGGGGTATTCTGCCACCAGCTACGCTCCGCTGTTCCTGGACAAGCGAGTCGTCATTGTCGGGGGCAGCGAGCTGGCGTTGCGGTCGGCGGCTGAGATGGCGACCGTTGCACGGCACGTCCACCTGGTCGGGCTGCGGAGCGAACTGCTCGCGACTCCGCTCGGGGTGAAGCTGGCGAACAGCGAGAACGTCACCATCCTGGACGGTCACCAGGTCACGCAGATCCTTGGAAACGGTTTCTGCAACGCAGTCCTGGTCGGCGGGCCGCAGGGGTTCGAGACCGAGATCGAGACGGACGGCGTGTTCGTCGAGAAGCGCCTGATCCCGAACGCCGAGATGGTCGCCCACCTGGTCAAGCTGGATCGAGACGGCCGGATCGTCGTGGATGGGATGTGCCGGACGAACGTCCCGGGTCTGTTTGCGGCGGGGGACGTGGGTTCGGCGACCGAGCAGGTGCTGATCGCGGTGGGGGAGGGCGCCAAGGCGGCGCTGGCCGCGTACGAGTATCTGCTGCCGGTGTTGTGAAGCTAAGGAGCCCTACATGCCAAAGTTCGAACCCAAACGATTGGCCCTGATCGCATCGATCGCCGCCCTCCTCCTGCTGTCCGCTTTCCTCCCGGCACGGACCGGTCAGGAAGCAGGCGAGAAGGTCGTCATCTACTTCTTCTGGGGCGACGGCTGCCCGCACTGCGCCAAGGCGCATATTTTCCTCGATTCACTGAGCGAGCAATATCCGATCGAGCTGCGCGACTATGAGGTCTGGTACGACGCCGAGAACGGTTCGATCCTATATGCCATGGCCGCCTCGTTCGGCTTTGAGCCGGAAGGCGTGCCGACTGTCTTTATCGGCGACGAGTACTGGGTCGGTTTCAGCGACATGATTGCGCTGCAGATCGAATCCACCGTCTCCACCTGCGCCGCACAGGGCTGCCGCGATCCGGGCATCGGGATCGTGCCCGGGGTCGAACCGGCCCCGCCGCCGGAGGAAGTGGATGTCGGTCAGACCGCAATCCCCGATGCCGCTGCCATCACCCTGCCGCTGATCGGGACCGTTTCCCTTGAATCGAAATCGCTGGTGGTCAGCACGGCCATCATCGCCTTCGTCGACGGGTTCAACCCCTGCTCGATGTGGGCGCTGTCGGTCCTGCTGGCGTTGACCCTGCATACCGGTTCCCGCAAGAAGGTGTTCGTGATCGGGCTGGCGTTCATCACGGTCACGGCGCTGGTCTACGTCCTTTTCATCGCCGGTCTGTTCACAATGTTCACGTTTGTCAGTTTCATCGGCTGGATCCAGGTCGCCGTGGCGATGGTGGCCCTGTTCTTCGGGCTTGTCAACGTCAAGGACTACTTCTGGTACAAGCAGGGGCTCTCATTCACGATCGACGATAAAAAGAAGCCGGGCATCTACAAACGCATGCGGGACGTCCTCAATGCAGGGGATTCCTGGGGGGCGATCCTGGCCGCGACCCTGGTGCTGGCCGCCGGGGTCTCGCTGGTCGAGTTCTCCTGCACGGCCGGGTTCCCGATGCTGTGGACCAACCTGCTGATCGCTCAAGGTGTCGATGGGGCGACTTTCGGACTGCTGCTCCTGCTCTACATGGTCATCTACCAGATCGACGAGTTGGCGATCTTCCTGCTGGCCGTCTTCACGCTCCGGTCGAGCAAGCTGGAGGAGAAGCACGGGCGCGTGCTCAAGCTGGTCGGCGGGACGCTGATGCTGGCACTGGCGGTCGTTATACTGATCAATCCGCACCTGATGAGCAGCGTGGCTTCCTCGCTGTGGATTTTTGCTGCTGCGTTCGGCGCAGCCGGCGCGATCCTGGTCCTGCATCGCTACATCCTGCCGCAATTCGGGATCCGGATCGGGACGGAGATGCGCCGGGACCGCCGCCGAAGTTCCCGTCGGGCCGTGTAGGGGCGTCCCTACAATCCGCTCCTAGGAGATACATTGAAGGGGGCATTTGTCCCGTGGCATTTGTGATATTTGTCCCCTGATCTCCGGGACGGATTTAATTACCATTATCTCGAGCGTTTTACCAGCCAATGATGGATATGCGTTGCGCAGTTGAAGGAACATCCGGGCGAAAATCAGGGTCGTGAACGGGCGAAGTCCGCTCACAACCCTCATTCTCGCCGATTTTCCACCCACCTGCGCAACGCCTGAAGGAGCCTGACCATGACCGCCAGAGAATGGGTGTCGATCCAGAAAATCTTCTGTGACCGTGCAGGCACGGAAGTCATCCTGCTGGAAGAGCGAATCTACCCGGACGATATCCTGCCGGACGCCGGCGCGCCCTACCGGGTGCACCAGCAGCGATGCTCGCACTGGTTGGAATGCAACCTGGCCGGGCATCCCTGCTGCTGGTCGGGGATCAATCCGGGCTACGACCCGTTCAAGGACGCTCGCGACCAATCGAGGTGAGAATATGCGACCGCAGGTAACAATTGACGGCAACGAAGCCGCCGCGCACGTGGCTTACCACGCCAACGAAGTCATCGCCATCTATCCGATCACGCCCGCCTCCCAGATGGGCGAACTGGCCGACCAGTGGGCGGCCGAGGGGCGCCCCAACATATGGGGGACGGTCCCGCTGGTGGTCGAGATGCAGAGCGAGGGCGGCGCGGCCGGCGCCGTCCACGGCGCGCTGCAGACCGGCGCGCTGACGACGACCTTCACGGCCTCCCAGGGGTTGCTCCTGATGCTCCCCAACATGTACAAGATCGCCGGGGAGCTGACCGCCGCCGTCATCCATGTCGCGGCTCGTTCGATCGCCGCCCAGGCCCTGTCCATTTTCGGTGACCACAGCGACGTCATGGCCGCCCGGAGCACCGGGTTCGCCATGCTGGCCTCCGGTTCCGTCCAGGAAGCGCAGGACCTGGCCCTCGTCGCCCACGCGGCCACGCTCAAGGCCCGCATCCCGTTCATCCACTTCTTCGATGGGTTCCGGACCTCCCATGAGATCGCCAAGATCGAGATGCTGGCCCCGGAGGACATCCGGGCGATGATCGACGGCGCCGCCGTCCGGGAGCACAGGGCCCGTGCGCTTTCCCCAGAGAACCCCTTCATCCGCGGCACCGCCCAGAACCCGGACGTCTATTTCCAGGCGCGTGAGACGGTCAACCCCTTCTATCTCGAGACCCCGGGGATCGTCCAGGAGGCGATGGACCGGCTGGCCGGGCTGACCGGCCGCCAATACAGCCTGTTCGATTACGCCGGGGCTCCGGACGCCGAGCGCGTCATCGTCATGATGGGCTCCGGCGCAGAAGCCGCGCACGAGACCGTCGAAGCGCTGAACGCCCGGGGCGAGAAGGTCGGCATTCTGAAGGTGCGGCTGTTCCGCCCGTTCGATGTCGCCCGCTTCGCCGCGGCGCTGCCCGAGACCGTCCGCTCGATCGCCGTCCTGGACCGGACCAAAGAACCCGGCAGCGCCGGCGAACCGCTCTACCAGGACGTCCTGACCGCCCTTGCGGAAACCCGGGCGAATGGGGCAACCCCGCCCCGTGTGATCGGCGGGCGCTACGGGCTTTCGTCGAAGGAGTTCACCCCGGCGATGGTCAAGGCGATCTTCGATGAGCTGGGCTCCGGGAAGCCGAAGAACCATTTCACCATTGGCATCCGCGACGACGTCACCCACACCAGCCTTGATTACGACCCGAGCTTCTCGACCGAGTCCGCCGAGACCGTCCGGGCTGTGTTCTACGGCCTGGGCGCCGACGGCACCGTCGGTGCCAACAAGAACTCGATCAAGATCATCGGTGAGGAGACCGATTTCTACGCCCAGGGCTACTTCGTATATGACTCGAAGAAATCCGGCGCCGTGACGGTTTCGCATCTCCGTTTCGGCCCGCAGCCGATCCGCTCTTCCTACCTGGTCCGGGAGGCCAATTTCGTGGCCTGCCACCAGTTCAATTTCCTCTACAGAATGGATGTGCTGGCCGAGGCAGCCCCGGGCGCCACCTTCCTGCTCAACAGCCCGTACGGACCGGACGAGGTCTGGGACCATCTCCCGCGGGAAGTGCAGGAGCGGATCATCGCGAAGCGGCTGAAATTCTACGTCGTCGACGGTTATGCGGTTGCCGAGGAGACGGGGATGGGCCGGCGGATCAACACCGTCCTGCAGGCCTGCTTTTTCGCTATCAGCGGCGTTCTGCCGCGCGAAGAGGCCATCGCCCGGATCAAGGGCGCCATCGAAAAGACCTACGGGAAGCGCGGTGAGGCGGTCGTGGAACGCAACTTCGCCGCCGTCGACGCCGCGTTGGACTACATGTTCGAGGTCGAAGTGCCCGAGTCCGCCGGAGGGGAGATTGAGATGATCCCGCCGGTCCCCGCCGGTGCCCCCGAGTTTGTCCGGGAAGTGACGGCCAGGATGATCGTCCGGGACGGCGATTCGCTGCCGGTCTCGGCCCTGCCGGTCGACGGGACCTACCCGTCCGGCACCACGAAATGGGAGAAGCGCGACATCTCGCTCGAGATCCCGGTTTGGGATGCCGATCTGTGCATCCAGTGCGGGAAATGCGTCCTGGTCTGCCCACACGCCGTGATCCGGGCCAAGGTCTATGCCCCGGCCCTGCTGGCGGAGGCGCCCGGGACCTTTAAATCCGCCCCGGCGCGCTGGAAGGAGTACGGCGACCTGGTTTACACGCTCCAGGTCGCCCCGGAGGACTGCACCGGCTGCACGCTGTGCGTCGAGGTCTGCCCGGTCAAGAACAAGAGCGACACCTCGCGCAAGGCGGTCAACATGGCGCCGCAGCCGCCGATCAAGGAGGCCGAGCGCGCCAACTGGGATTTCTTCCTGGAGATCCCGGAGACTCACCGCAGCGAGTTGAATTTTGGACAGGTCAAGGACATCCAATTGCTCGAGCCGCTGTTCGAGTTCTCGGGCGCCTGTGCCGGCTGCGGGGAGACCCCGTACATCAAGCTGATGACCCAGCTGTTCGGCGACCGGTCGATCGTGGCCAACGCCACCGGCTGCTCGTCGATCTACGGCGGCAATCTGCCGACCACCCCCTGGACGCTGAACCAGGCCGGGCGCGGCCCGGCCTGGTCGAACTCGTTATTTGAGGACAACGCCGAGTTTGGCCTCGGGATGCGGTTGACGCTGGACAAGCAGGTCGAATACGCCTTCGAGCTGGTGGCAAAGCTGCGCGACGTGATCGGTGGAGAACTGGCGGAGGCCCTGCTCGAAACCGATCAGACCACCGAGAACGGGATCGAGACCCAGCGGGTCCACGTCCGGGCGCTGCGCTCGCGCCTGGTCGAAGCCCAATCGGAACGGGACGATACGGAACCAAAGTATCAAATTACCGATCTCCTGTCGTTGGCTGATGCCCTGGTCAGAAAATCCGTCTGGATCGTTGGGGGCGACGGCTGGGCCTACGACATCGGCTACGGCGGGCTCGATCACGTCATGGCATCCGGCCGCAATGTCAATATCCTGGTGTTGGACACCGAGGTCTATTCGAACACCGGAGGGCAGATGTCGAAGGCGACGCCGCGCGGCGCCGTGGCCAAGTTCGCCGCCGGCGGAAAACCGCTGCCCAAGAAAGACCTGGCGATGCTGGCGATGACCTATGGTAACGCCTACGTCGCCCGGATCGGGCTGGGGGCGAACGACTCACAGACCGTCAAGGCCTTCCTGGAGGCCGAGGCCTTCCCCGGACCGTCCCTGATCCTGGCCTACAGCCCGTGCATCGCTCACGGCTATGACCTCAAGCACAGCCTTAGCCAGACCGCGCTCGCAGTCAAGTCCGGCTACTGGCCGCTCTACCGATTTGACCCGCGCCGGGCCGCTGAGGGATTGAACCCGTTCCAGCTCGATTCGAAAGCGCCGTCTATCCCGCTGAAGGAATACACATACAACGAAACCCGCTACACGATGCTTGCCCACTCCGACCCGGCCCGCGCCGCCGATCTCCTGGTGGAAGCTCAGCGGGATGTGGAGGAGAAGTGGGAAAAGGTCGCTCGGCTCGCTGAAGGAACAACTTGAGGATTGTCGGACGGGAGGCGACACCGCCTCCCCGTTAGCAAAATATATAGAATATTATAGGAAAATGCAATGGATTTATCAACAACATATCTGGGGCTCCCGCTCAAAAACCCCCTGGTCGCCTCCTCCTCCCCGCTGTGCGAAAGTGTGGACAACCTCCGCGCGATGGAGGATGCCGGGATGGCGGCGGTCGTCCTGCATTCGCTGTTCGAGGAGCAGATCACGCTGGAAAGCGTCGATCTGGACAACTTCCTCTCACTTGGCACCGAGAGCTTCGCCGAATCGCTGTCGTATTTCCCGGAGATGGGGAGCTACAACCTCGGCCCGGGCGGGTATCTCGACCACATCCGCGCGGCCAAGGCCGCCGTAGACATCCCGGTCATTGCCAGCCTGAACGGCTACTCGTCCGGCGGCTGGATCCGCTATGCGAAAGCGATCGAAAACGCCGGCGCCGATGCCTTGGAGCTGAACATTTACCACCTGGCGACCGATCCGGAGATTTCGGGATCGGAGGTCGAGGCGATGTATATCCGGCTGGTGGAGAACGTGACCACCGGCATCCGCATCCCGGTGGCGGTCAAGCTGAGCTCCTTCTTCAGCGCCACGGCCAACATTTGCAGCCGGCTGTCCGAGGCGGGAGCGAAAGGCCTGGTGCTTTTCAACCGGTTTTACCAGCCGGATATCGACCTCGAGAACCTGGAGGTCGTGCCCAACCTGGTGTTGAGCAGCCGGGATGAGCTGCGGCTGCGGCTGCGCTGGGTGGCGATGCTGCGCGGCCGGATCACGGCCGATCTGGCGGTCACCGGCGGTGTGCATACGGCGCGGGATATCCTGAAATGCGTCCTGGTCGGGGCTGATGCAGCGATGATGACCTCGGCGCTGCTGAAGTATGGGATCGGGCACGCGGGCCACGTGCTTCGGGACCTGGAAGAGCAGATGGAGATGCAGGAGTTCGAGTCGATCGTCCAGATCAAGGGCAGCATGAGCCGCGCAACCGTCGCAGATCCCGCCGCGTTCGAACGGGCGAATTATATGAAGGTGCTGCGGTCGTATGCAGTGGATTAGGGAATGGCGAATTTGGGGTGGGCGCCGGTGAAACCAGCGCCCACCCCAAATTCGCCGCCCCTCAGGAGTAGTAATGACTGAAAAAAAATACTCGGACCGGGATCGCGCTGCAGGGTAAACCCGTGCTCCCCCGGCTCGATCCAGGCCCGGTCCTGTTCGCCCGTTACGCTTTCATGCCCAACCGGCTCGGCTACTGCGGGGCCGGCGACGAGCGCGGCCTGTTCGAGAGCTGCATCGCCGACCGGCCGTCTCCGGAACTGGCGGGTTGGGCCGCCACGTTCGAGGGGGCCTACCCGTACCTTGCCCTGATCGCCGGCGCCAACGGCCTGCCGGACCCGCTGGACCCTCGCGTCGTCGAAGCGTATTGGATCGGAAACGAGCTGCTGGACGGGGTCAGCCTGAGACCCTGGCACGAATCCCTCCGGGAGCGGTTCGGGCCGCGCCTGTCCGCGCGCACGCTCGACCTCGTCCTGGGTAAGGTCCCGGCCGGGGCGCGCCCGCACCACAGCTTCCACGTGATCGACGTCTGCCGCCGGACCGGCGCGCTGGCCGAGAACCTGGACGTCCTGGACAGCTGCCGCATTGCCTGGGGGCAGGTCGCGGCGGAGGTGAACGGGCAGTTGGACGTATCCGTCCGGCCGATGGTCTTCAAGGATGGATTGCTGGCTTTAGGGGAGCCGGAGATCCGGCGCGTGACGCGGGCGATC
>DATKDL010000208.1:0-3192 GCA_035512695.1 Anaerolineales bacterium
GCCGTCGGCCTGGGCGGTGTGCGGACCCGCCGGTTGTTGCTGGGACTCTTTGGTGTGTTCGCCGCGGCGGCGGTCGGGGTCACGGCGCTCAGCCGGATGCCGGTGCTATACATCGTCGCCGTCCTGATCTGCATCGGTCCCATGCTGGTGTGGATTCGGGCACTCCTCCGGCCGCCGGCGGTCAGGGGGAAAATGGAGTCGGCTGTGCGCGCGGTCCTCATCGCGCGGTTTTTATCTTTGATTCCGATCCTGCTGATTTAAAATGGGGCGAAAATCAGGTCCGTGCGCGGGCTGTAACCGCGCATGGACCCGGTTTTCGTCAATCGATCACCAAAGTTATAATACCTCCGTCTGAATCGCTTTTCCAGGAGCCCTCATGCGCAAAAAAGTCATCCTCATCACCGGCGCGGCCGGAGAAGTCGGCCAGTCGCTGGTCCAGCACCTTGCCGAAACCAACGGCACTCCCCTGCTGACCATCGATATTCGCGAGCTGCCGGCAGAGATGAAGCGGATGAGCACCCACCTGGTCGGCGACATCCTGGACAAGGACCTCTTCGCCCGCCTGATCGCCGACTACGAGCTCGACCGGATCTACCACCTGGCCGCCCTGCTCTCCACCCGCTCCGAGTTCACCCCGGCCACCGCCCACAAGGTCAACGTCGAGGGCACCATGTCGCTGCTCGAACTGGCCAGCGAGCAGTCCCGCTGGCGCCGCCGGCCGGTGATGTTCATCTTCCCCAGCTCGATCGCCGTCTACGGGCTTCCGGACCTGGAAACCAAGGAGCGCTATTCCAGGGTGCGTGAGTTCGAGTGGAATAACCCCACCACCATGTACGGCTGCAACAAGCTCTACGGGGAACTGCTCGGGGATTACTACGCCAAAAACTACCAGCAGCTCTCGGCCGAACCACCGGTCAAGATCGACTTTCGCTGCGTCCGCTACCCGGGCCTGATCAGCGCCTTCACCGTCCCAAGCGGTGGGACAAGCGACTACGCTTCCGAGATGATCCACGCCGCCGCCCAGGGACAGGACTACGCCTGCTTCGTCCGGGAAGGGCTGACGATCCCCTTTATGGCCATGCCGGACGCGGTCGACGCCGTGCTCGATCTGGCCGATGCGCCGCGTGAAAACCTTTCGCAAACCGTCTACAACATCGCCGGCTTCTCGATCTCGGCCGGGGAGATCCGCGACCTGGTCCGGCGCGCTTTTCCGGGGACGAATGTTTCCTTCGAACCCGACGAGCCGCGCCAGCGGATCGCCGAATCCTGGCCGATCGACCTGGACGACAGCCCGGCTCGCCGCGATTGGAGCTGGGCGCCGAAGTACGACGCCGAGCGCACGTTCTCCGAGTACCTGATCCCCAACATCGTCAACCGCTACAGCGGCCAGGCAGAGGCCATCGCCGGATAGGCAAGGGGGG
Organism: Anaerolineales bacterium; assembly: GCA_035512695.1. GTDB lineage: Bacteria > Chloroflexota > Anaerolineae > Anaerolineales > JABWBV01 > DATDOR01. The sequence continues at coordinate 1,422 of DATKDL010000208.1, forward strand.
GTTTACGGAATTCTATGTTAAAAAAATTCCCCGCAGTCGCCTGGGTGTCGATCATGTTGCTGCAATTTGCTGCATGCACCCCACCCGAGCCGGTCCCGACCGAAACCCCCCAACCCACCTCCACGCCCGAGCCCACCCTCACCCCCACCGCGACCATCGTCTGGTTCCCGCCGACCAACACGCCGACCCAGCCGGCCGTGGCCGGGCCATCGCCGACCCTGTTCCCGCTGCCGGAACTGGGGCAATTGCTGCTCGAGGATGACTTCGACGATCCGGGCGTCTGGGCCCTGTCCCAGACCACCAGCGGGGGTTCCGCCCTGGGGGTCGACGAGCTGACCATCGTCGTCAACACGCCCGGGGCTTACGTCTCGACCACCCGGATGGACGCTTACCTGGACGACTATTTTCTCGAGGTCACCGCCGCCACCAGCCTGTGCGCCGGAGAGGACGAATACGGTCTGCTCCTGCGGGCCGCCTCGCCGTCGGATTTCTACCGCTTCTCGCTGTCCTGCGATGGCCGTCTGCGGCTGGACCAGATCCGAGGCGGCACCGCCAGCGCCCCGCTGCCCTGGACGCTCAGCGCCGCCGTCCCGCGCAACGCTCCGGCGACCGTCCGCCTCGGCATCTGGGCCGACGGCGATGCGATCCACATCTTCATCGACGGGGCCTACCAGGTCTCCGCCCAGGCCGCCGTCTTTGACGGCGGGACGATCGGGTTCTTCGCCCGCTCCGCGGGGAACAACGCCGTGACGGTGAATTTTCGGGAGCTGCGAGTCTGGCAGATTGGACCTTGATGGCTCGAAAAACAGGGCGGCCGCGAGCGAAGCCCGCGGCCGCCCTGTTTTTCGAATATCATTCACCCATGCCTCCGAAGAACAAAAAACCCTTCCGCAACCGGATGAACGACCTGGATCCCAAAGCATGGATCAAATTCCAGAAATCCTGGTTCATCCACAACCCACCGCCGCGCAAGAAAAACGCCATCCGGCATCCCGGCAAGTTCCCGGGGACGCTCGCCGAGGAGTTCATCCGCTTCTTCACCCGGGCCGGGGAGACGGTGCTGGATCCGATGGTCGGAACGGGCAGCACCGTGGTCGCTGCGGTGCGCGGCGGGCGGCACGGGTATGGGGTCGAGCTCAACCCGGACTACGTGCGCCTGGCGCGGGAGGCCGTGGCCGCCGAGCAGGAGGGCCGCGACGGGGCGGACGGGCTCGCTGCGGAGATCATAGAGGCGGACGCCGGCACGATCCCGGCGCTTTTCGCCGCCGGTGAGCTCCCACCGGCAGACTATATCCTGACATCCCCACCTTATTGGGATATGCTCCACGCCCGCGGCGCGGCGACCCAGCGGGTCCGCCGCAGGGATGGGGACCTCGACGTCGCCTATTCCACCGACGGCGACCCCTGGGCTGCCGCCGACCTGGGCAACCTGCACGATTACGATGAATTCCTCGACCGGCTGGTCGCGATCTACACCGGGCTGCACCCGCTTCTGCGCGCGCGCGGCTATATGACCGTCATCGTAAAAAACGTAAAAAAGGGGGGGCGGATCTACCCGCTGGCCTGGGACCTGGCCCGCCGGTTGGACGGGGTGTTCACGCTCAAAGACGAGAAAATCTGGCTCCAGGACAATATCCGCCTGGCGCCGTACGGGATGGGGAACGCCTGGGTGAGCAATACTCACCATCATTATTGTCTACAGTTCCGCAAGGAATAAGTACCTAACCAAAAATTGAGGTGGCGATTTGGGGGGCGTGCGCCGGTTTCACCG
>DATKDL010000209.1:0-1227 GCA_035512695.1 Anaerolineales bacterium
CCAGGGTAGAGACGCCACATGTGGCGTCTCTACCCTGGCGAGGCCGGCCCGCCCCCATTTTTCAAAATCTTATCCCGGACTGATCCGGCGCGCATCGTGGACGTTCGGCAGGCGGACGATGCGGTCAAGGACCCGGCTGAGCTGGGGCATATCGCTGACTTCCAGCACCATGAAAAAGCAGGCGTCACCGTGATCTGTCTTGATATCGACATCGGCAATGTTGATTTTCTCGCGTGCGATCACGGCGAAGACTTCCTCCGCCAGACCGGAGCGGTCAAAGGCATCGATCCGCACGGAGACCGGATAGGTCGAGCGTTTGATGCCCCAGCTCACCCGAACCAGGCGTTCGGTCTCGCGCACGTTGAGAATGTTCGGACAGTCGCTGCGGTGGATGGTGGCGCCGCGCCCGCGCGTGATGTAGCCGACGATGTCGTCACCCGGGCATGGTTTGCAGCAGCGCGCCATGTTGACCAGCAGCCCGCGCAGCCCGAGCACTTCGACGTCGTCGGTGCTCTGGGGTCTCGCCAACTGCCGGGTCGGGAACTGGAATTCCGGATCCTCCTCCAGTTTGAGCCGGTTGGTCACCCGGGCGATCGGGAGATCCCCGCTGCCGATCCCGGCATAGAACTCTTCCTCCGCCTGGTAGTTGAATTCCACCGCCAGGGCGGTGTGGTCGCGGTCGGCGTGACCGAGACGGCGGAGCTCTTTCTCCAGGATATGCTTCCCGGAGGTGATATTCTCCTCCCGTTTTTGCTGCCTGAACCAGTGTTTGATCTTCCCGCGGGCGCGCGCGGATTTGACCATATTCAGATTCGGGTTGAGCCAGTCCCGGCTGGGCCCGCCGCGCTTGGCGGTCAGCACCTGGACCTGGTCGCCCGTTTTCAGGACATAATCCAGGGCAACCTGTTTGCCGTTGATGCGGGCGCCGCGGCAGCGGTGGCCGACGTCGGTATGGATGTAATAGGCAAAGTCGATCGGGGTCGAACCATCGGGCAAATCGATCACGTCACCTTTCGGGGTGAACGCATAGACCCGATTCTGGAACACCTCCGATTTCATCACCTCGATGAACTCATCTGCGTCCTCCACATCCTGCCGCCAGTCCATCACTTTCCGCAGCCAGTTCACCCGCGTCCGGAACGATTCGTCCTGCGGGCTGCCGTCCTTGTAGCGCCAGTGGGCGGCGATCCCAAACTCGGCCTCCTCGTTCATCTCCGCAGTCCGGAT
>DATKDL010000210.1:0-1636 GCA_035512695.1 Anaerolineales bacterium
CTCGGCCAGCGGCTGCCGGGCCTGGTCGCCGTAGACGGCGCCGGACGAGATGAAGACGACCCGCTTGACCCCCACATCCCGCATCGCCTCCATCAGGGCGACCGTTCCGCCGACGTTGACGGCGTTGTACTCGCGCGGGTAGAGGACCGATTCGGCCACCAGCACCCGAGCCGCCAGGTGGTAGACGCAGTCGACGTCCTGGAGCAGGGTCCACATCTTGGGCCGGTCGTTGACGTCCCCCCGGGTGAAGAGCATTCCCGAGACGCTCTGCGGCTCCCCCGTCGACAGGTCATCGATCCCCCGCACCTGGTGCCCTTCCCGCACGAGCCGGCGGGCCAGGGCCGCGCCGAGGAAGCCGGCGGAACCGGTGATGAGAAAATTCATGGGGGGGGATTATAACGGGAAATACAGGGGTCCGAAGAAGGGCATCGCCCCGCTTTGGCCCCCCATATTTCCCGTTATAATCCCCCCTCATGGTTGCAAAAGCCTGGGCCTCCGTCCGGATTCCCCTCAAACTCATGCTGGTTTTTGCAGTCCTGATCCTGCTGCTCCAGCGCTCGGCCGTCCCGCCGGGCGACCCGACCCAGCGGGTCCGGTTCTACACCCGCGACCTCGAGTTCGACTACATCGCCTGGACCTTCAACGCCTTCTGGGTCAAGTTCAATCAGAGCGCGCTCGGCCTCAACCGCTACCTTGCCGACGAGCAGGCCTCGGAGACCGTAATCGAGTTCATCGACCTGACCCGGCGCATCCAGGCGGCCGAGTCAGATCTGCGCACGATCTTCTCCGACCCGGCGATCGAGGACCCGAATACCGCCGGGTCGGAGCTTGAAGTGCAGCTGGCCGCGGACAACGCCCGCATGGCCCACCTGGGCCCGCTGGCCGAATCGATCGTTCAGAGCCAGGTCGTCGCTATTTTACGGAGCCTGGGGATATCGACCGGCGGGCACGCCCTCCCGCCGGTCCTGTACCACGTCACGCCCGTCCCGATGGCGCTGATCGTTGCGCGGCGGGATGCGATGATCCAGGAGAACAACATCTCGGTCCAGTCCGAGATGACGCTCGAGGAGCAGATCGCGCTGGAAGACGCCGTGGCGCAGGGGGTCGATGCGTCCACCCTCGTCGTCCCGATTGGCGGGATCGGGATCTACCCGACCATGGTGACCCGCACGAGCAGCATCCACTGGCTGATGGAGGTGGTGGCGCACGAGTGGGCGCATAACTATTTCTTCCTGCGGCCGCTGGGGATGTCCTACCTGGCCTCCCCCGAGATGCGGACGATGAACGAGGCCGCGGCGGGTCTGATTGGGAAGGAGATCGGGTCCCTGCTGATCGCGCGCTACTACCCGGCGTTTGCGCCCCCGCCGCCGGATCCGGACGAGACGGAGCCGGAACCGCCCCTCGAACCCGAACCGCCCGCTTTCGATTTCCGGGCTGAAATGCGGGAGACGTACCTGAATGCGGAGCGGCTGCTGGCGGAGGGGGAGATCGAGCAGGCGGAGCAGTACATGGAACTGCGGCGGCTGTTCCTGTGGGACAACGGCTACCGCTTCCGCAAGCTGAACCAGGCCTACTTCGCCTTTTACGGCGCGTACGCGGACACGGCGGGCGGTGCGGCGGTGGCCGACCCGATCGG
>DATKDL010000211.1:0-8285 GCA_035512695.1 Anaerolineales bacterium
GATCGAGATCGCCGCTCCACCGCCCACCTGTCATTTACGGGGATGATCTAATATTTCGGCTCGCGTTTTTCACGGAAGGCTGCCAGGCCCTCTTTATGCTCCGGGCGCTTCCCGGCGATCTCCTGGTTGTGCGCCTCGTAATCGAGGATCTCGGACAGGTTTGGGAGGACGGCGCGGTTGAAATCGCGCTTGGCCAGGCCCATGGCGTGGATCGGTCCCCGGGCCAGGGCGGCGGCCCACCCGGTCGCGGCGGCCGGCAGGTCATCGGCGGGGACGACCCGGTTGACCAGTCCCCAGGCCAGCGCCTGTTCGGCGCCGATCGGCTCATTGGTGAAGACGGCCTCGGCCGCCCGGCCCAGGCCGATCAGCTTCGGGAGCAGCAGCGACACGGCTGAATCGGGGGCCAGGCCGATCCCCAGGAAACCGACCACAAAGCGAGCCGTGTCCGCTGCGACGCGCAGGTCACAGGCCAGGGCGATCCCGAGAGATGCCCCCGCGACGGCGCCGTTGATCGCCCCGACGATCGGTTTTTCAAGGGCGCGCATCGCCAGGATCATGGGATTGAAGGTCGCCTGCAGGTGGGTCCGAAAGGAGCGCTCCTCGGAATCGCCGAACTCGCTCACGTCCTGCCCGGCGCTAAACATCCGCCCGGCCCCTGTCAGCACCACCACACGCACCGCCTCATCCCGCCCGGCGTCCTTGAAGATCTTCGTCAGGCTTTTGGCCATCGCATTGTCAAAGGCATTGGCCTTGGGCCGGTCAAGCGTGACGGTCAGGACGCCGTTGACGTTCTCGGTCAGGATCGAGGGTGTTTCCATTGGGATCTCCTGGGGCGTGCAAGGTGAAACGTGATCCTGGAACCTGGCACCTTACTCGTTGCACGTTGCACGTCGCACGTCAAAGCATGTCCGGATCGAAGTCCTCGTCGTCTTCTTCGTCGTATTCGTCTTCGTCGTCGTCTTCGTAGGCGATTTCGAGTTCGAGGTCGTCCTCCTCGACGCGGACCCACAGCATGAGCATGTCCCCCTCATCGGTCTGCACATTGCGGGCGGCGATGATCGGGGCCTCTTCGCGGAGGCCGTCCATCGTCTTGTATTCGAGGTGGATCGGGTTCCGGCTGCTCCAGGCGGTCTGGCAGCGTTCGACCAGCGCCGGACCGTCAAAGGTCCGCAGGCGGGTCGAGAGCACCCCCGAGAAAAACGGACTATCGCTGATCCCCTGCGCCCAGCCGTCCTGGACGGCTTCAAACGTGGGCGGCGGGCCTTCGATAATCGTGATCTTATCTTCCATGTGGTGAGGTTCCTTCAGCTACGGGATTTCTGATCTGACGACTCAGATCGGCGAGATCATACCATTAATGAAAAATGATGGGTGCGCGGCGACAACCCGCACTCATCAATTTTTCATCATGTATAATCAGCGCTTCATGCACAAGCTCATCATCCTGATCACCGTCCCCCCGGATGACGACATCTTCGACCTGCTCTGGCCCGAATTCCTGCGTACGGCCGAAGCAATGCCGGGGCTGCTGCGCGAGACGACCAGCCGGGTGGACTTCAAGGTCTACGGCGAGGTGGACTGCCGCATGATCCACGAACTGCACTTCGATTCGCTCCGTTCGCTCGAGGCGGCCATGCGGTCCGATCCCGGAACGAACGCCGGGGCCGTGCTCCAGCGCATCACCGGCGGCCGCTTCACCCTGCTGTTCGCCGACCATCACGAGGACGGGATCGAGAACCTGCAGCCCGGCCCGGAGGCGGGGGCATGACCTCCTCCGATCTGGCCGCTTTTATCCGGGAGAACGGCATCCGCGCCGAGATCGTCCGCCCGGACGCGCCCACCCCAACGGTCGAGGCGGCCGCGGCGGCCGTCGGGACCACGCCAGAACGGATCATCAAGTCGGTCCTGTTCCTGGTCCGGGATCACCCCGTCCTGGCGATCGCGGGCGGGTTGGAGCCGGTCGACGAGCGCGCCATCGCGGCCCGTTTCGAGGTCGGACGCCGGCAGGTCAAACTGGCCGGCGCGGCCGACGTGGAGCGGGTCACCGGGTACCCGGTCGGCGGTGTGCCGCCGTTCGGGCACCCGCAGCCGGTATCGACCCTGATCGATCCGGCCGTCCTGGCCCAGCCGGTCGTCTACGGCGGCGGGGGCGACCACAAAACCCTGATCCGATTGTCCCCTGAAGAGATCCGGCGCGTCACCGGCGCCGAAATCGTGTCCCTGACCGGGAGATGAGCGGCAAGCGGATCCTCCTGGCATTCCTGATCGTCGTCCCGATCGTGGGCGGGTATTTCGTCCACCGCTGGTGGAGCCGCGGCGGCGGGCGGGCCGCCCAGGTCTTCGCCTGGTTCCGGGACAACAGCCTGTTCCCCGAAAAACACATTCAAGCCGGAGCGAGATGCGGCTCGGCGCCGTTCGTCTGGCCGATGGACGGGATCGCCGGGTTCCTGTGGGGCGACTCCTTTCGACCCGGCCGAACCCACCAGGGCGTCGACATCTTCCCCGGGACCGCACCGGGCGTGACCCCGGTCTACACCGCCTACCCCGGCTACCTGCACCGGCTGCCGGAGTGGGTCGCGACCGTCATCGTCCGCGTCCCAGCCGACCCGTTCCAGCCGGACCGGCCGATCTGGGTCTACTACACCCACCTGGCGGACCGGGAGGGGAATTCGTTCATCGACGCTGCATTCCCGCCGGGTACGACCGAGGTCTTCGTCGAGGCCGGGACCTTCCTCGGCTACGCCGGGGATTACTCCGGCGATCCCGGCAACCCGACCGGTGTCCACCTGCACATCTCGATCGTCCGGGACGACGGGCAGGGGCGTTTCACCAACGAGCTGCAGATCCGGAACACGTACGATCCGTCCCCGTATTTCGGGTTCCCGCTCAGCACCGAGGGGAGTCCGAACGAGCTCCCGACGTGTTCGACGTGAGCCCCGAGCAGAAACGGAAAAATGGCGGTCGGACCGGTGGTTCACCCCGGCCCGACCGCCATTTTTCTGGTCCGCCCGGGACTCCGATCGTCCTTGTCACCGGGGCCGGGCGGGGGATCGGGCGGGCGGCCGCCGCGGCGCTGGGGGCGCGAGGGGCCGTCATCTGCGCCAACGACCTCAACCCGGACGGCGCGGCGGAGACGGTCCGGGCCGTGGAGGCGGCCGGGGGGCAGGGGCGGGCTTACCCGGCGGATGTTTCGAAGAAGTTCCCGGTCCAGGCGCTGCTCAACGCGATCGAGGACGATTGGGGCCGGCTGGACGCCGTCGTCCACTGCGCCCGGGTGACGCCGCGGAAGGCGGTCCTGGAAATGGACGAGTGGGAGTGGCGCCGGACGCTGGACGTCAATCTCGGGGGGGCGATCAACATCCTCCAGGTGGCGGGCCGGGTGATGGCGGCGGCCGGCGGCGGGATCATCGTCCTGCCGGTCGAAGCGCCGGGCGATCTGACCTATTTTGCCGCGGTGGAGGCGGCGCGGCAGGGCGTGTTGGGGTTGGCGGGGGTGGTGGAAGAGGAGCTGAGGGAGGTGGGGGTTGGGCTGGAAGTGGTGATTTATGAGGAACAGGGGCCGGGGGCAGAGGCGATTATCGCAGCGCTCGTTCGGAGAAACCGCAAACCCTGACGACCCCAAGACCCGCCCCTGCCTTGGTAAACTTAGAACCTATCCGACAACCAAAATCCCAGGTGACCCCATGCCTTTCATCCAAACCTCCACCCACGAAAAAACCGGCCTCGCCCGGATCGACAACCCCAAGGCCCTCAACGCCCTCAGCCGGCCGCTCGTGACCGAGCTGATGGACGCCCTGGCGGCCTTCGACGCAGATCCGGAGATCGGCGCAATCGTGATCGCGGGGGACGAGCGCGCCTTCGCCGCCGGGGCGGATATCAAGGAGATGATTGATTACGATGCGGTCGCGATCGCCGAGGCCGATCACATCGCCCCGTTTGACCGGATCATGGCGGTCCGGAAACCGGTCATCGCGGCGGTGTCGGGCTGGTGCCTCGGCGGGGGCTGCGAGCTGGCGATGTCCTGCGACATGATCGTCGCTTCCGAGACGGCCCGCTTCGGGCAGCCGGAGATCAACCTGGGGGTCATCCCCGGCGCCGGGGGGACGCAGCGGCTGGCGCGGGCCGTCGGGAAGGCGCTGGCGATGGAGATCGTGCTCAACAACCGGACCCTGACCGCCGGGGAGGCCGAACGGTACGGGCTGGTCAACCGGGTCGTCCCGGTCGAGCGCTATCTGGACGCCGCCCTCGAGCTGGCCGGGGAGATCGCCGCCCGGGCCCCGCTGGCCGTCCGCTTCGGCAAGGAAATGGTCAACTACGCGTTCGACTCGCTGCTCGAGGACGGCATCCGCGCCGAACGCAAGACCTTTTACCTGCTGTTCTCCTCTGAAGACCAGAAAGAGGGGATGCGGGCCTTCGCCGAAAAGCGGCCGCCCGCGTGGAAAGGAAAATGAAAATTGCGGGCCGGGCCGGGATAAAACCCCGGCCCGGCCTGCAATTTTTCAGGGAATGATCAACGCAGAAGTCACCTACCAGGACCTGGCCGCCGGGTTCCAAACGCTCGGGATCGACCGATCCGCGCCGATCATCGCCCACGCTTCGCTGTCGTCCTTTGGGTGGGTGCGCGGTGGGGCGGAAACGGTCGCCGGGGCGCTGCTGGCTGCCTTCGACGGGGTCATGATGCCGGTCTTCACCTATTCAACAATGGTCATCCCGGAGACCGGGCCGCCGGGCAACGGCCTTGAATACGGCCGCAGCAACGACCGGAACCGGATGGCCGTCCCGTTCTCTCCTGCCATGCCGGCCGACCGCCTGATGGGGGCTGTGCCGGAGACCTTTCGGAACCACCGCCTCGCCCACCGGTCGAACCATCCGATCCTGTCGTTCACCGGTGTCGGCGTGAGCGACCTGCTCGATCGGCAGCGGTTCGACGACCCGTTCGCCCCGATCCGGGCGCTGGTCGAGCGAGACGGCTGGATCCTGCTCCTGGGGGTCGACCAGAGTGTCAACACCACGCTGCACGAAGCGGAGCGGCGTGCCGGGCGGAAGACTTTCACCCGATGGGCGCTGAACGGCGACGGCGTCCGGGTCTGCGCGGGATTTCCGGGGTGTTCGAACGGTTTTGTGGATTTGGACCCCGTTTTGGACGGGTTCGGGCGGGAAGTCCGGATCGGGGAGGCGAGGGTTCAGGCGTTCCCGGCGCCGCTCGTTGTCGAGGCGGCCCGTGCGGCCTTCGCAGATAGACCGGGGGGGTATCTGTGTAAACGGATCGACTGCGGGCGCTGCGCCGTGCTGCGGGTCAGCTCTCTGACTTCCGCCAGAGGCTCTTGACCCGGTAAAGATCCTTATCCGCCGCGGCGACCAGGTCCTTGGTATTGCGCGCATCGCTCGGGTACTGGCCGATTCCGATCGAGATCGTGATCGGAGCGGCCGAGCGCGAAGCGAGCCCGAATTCGCATTCCTCCAGGGCGCGTTGCAGCCGGAGGGCGATCCCCTCGGCGACCGGCCTGGGCGTCTCCGGCATGATCAGCGCAAATTCATCGCCGCCGTAGCGGGCCAGGAAATCGGTGTTGCGCACCCGGTCGGACAGGCAGCGGCTGATCCGGATCAGGACCTGGTCTCCGGTCGGGTGGCCGTAATTGTCGTTTATGGACTTGAACCGGTTCAGGTCCATCATCGCCAGGCTGAACGTGTGGCCATAGCGGTCGGAGCGCTGGACCTCCTCGTCGATCCGGTTGTTGAACGACCGCCGGTTGTGCAACCCGGTCAGCATATCCGTCATCGACTGCTCCTGTACGAGGTGATGCAGCCGGGCGTTGACGATCGAGATGGCGGCCTGGTCGGCGAGCAGGTTCAGGATGCGGATCTGTTGCTCTTTGAACTCGTAGGAGGTCTGGTGAGCGAGATTCATCACCCCGACGACGGTGTCCCCGTATTTCAACGGCAGCCCGATGATCGACCCGGTCCAATCGTCGGGGGTGTTGCGGAAGAGCGGGTGCTGGCGCATATCATCGACGATGATGGGTAGGCCGGAGCGGGCGACGGTGTACGTCAGCCCTTCCTCCCGCGGTTCAGCCCAGACCTCTCCCGCCGTCCCGTCGCCGTACATGGCGGCCCCGAAAGTCAGTTTCCCGCCATGGTAGAGGAAGATGTGTGCGTCGCATGGGCCGGTGAACAAGTCGAGCGAGCGGCGCAAGATGGTCGCCAGCAGCTCTTCCAGGTTGAGGCTGGCGGTCAGCGAGAGGGTCGCCTGCCGGACGATCTCGAGCTCGGAGACCCGGTCCTGGATGTTTTTGAATTTACGGGCGTTTTGCAGTACGCTGGCGGCGATCGAGGCGAAGGCCTCCATCTGGCGGGTGACCGAGGCGTCAAACGTGCCGGGGCTTTCGCTGTCCAGGTTGAGAAAGCCGATCACCTCTCCGTCGGCCATGAGCGGAGCTCCGGCGTAGGAACGGATCCAATCGCCACCGGGGATCGGAACCCACCAATCGACCTTCTGGATATCCGGGAGGAGAATCGGCTGGCGGGTGCGCAGCATTTCTGCCAGCGTCGGGATCGTCACCGCCAAATCCATGTTGGTGAGCGGCCCCAGCGATTGCACGCGCAGGTGATAGCCGCGGTGCTCCACGACGCGGGCCCGGTCACCCTCGATCAGCATCAGGTTGGCCGTGGTGCAGCCCATCACCGCCATGGTCTGTTCCATGATCTGGACCAGGACCTCGCTCATGTTCAGGCTGCGGTTCATCAGCCGGGCGGCGTCTACCAACGCCCGGGAGAACTGGACCGGCTGCTGGGTCAGATCCCCCGAGCCGGACAGCTGGAGCGCCCGGAGCGCCAGGCCGGCCAGGATCCGCAGGACGCGCTCCCCCTCGGTTCCGGGAAAATTTTGACGGGCCCCGGAAACTGCTTCGACCACGCCCATGACCTCACCTTCGGCTTCCATCGGGATCAGCCATACCGTGGTCCCGCGCGATGCGATCAGCGCTTCGCGCTCATCGGGGGAAAGATCCCGCTCATCCAGCCCAAAGCGGATGATCCGGTTTTCCCGCAGGACGCGCCCGTGCTGGGGATAACGATCGAGCGAGCGGGGTTTGAAAAAGACCTCCGGAATGTCCCGGTCGCTGTTATTCCGGGTGCGGATCACTTCCAGGCAGTCCTTCTCGCCATTGTAGAGGGACAACAGGCTGAAACTGGCTCCGACGGCTTCCGTGAGCGCACGCATCAGCGCTTCCAGGATCTCATCGGACGAAAGTTCCGGCGGCAGTTCCGCCAGCAGCGCTACCAGGTCCGCCATCGCCGCGACCTGGCCGGCGCGCGCCCGGTTCGATGCGTCCAGGGTGGCGCGCTGGAAGGCGATGGACGCCAGCTTGGCGAGCAGCTCGCCGAGGGCGATCTCGTCGTCCTGGAACCTGCGCGGTTCGCGGCTGTCCAGCACATCGACGAGGCCAAGAATGGACTGGTCGGAGCCGATCAGGGGGAATGTGATCCAGCTCTGGATCCTGTGCTCCTCCATCAACCGCATGGTGCTGAGCGGCAGCGACATGCCACCCAGGTTGAACTGCACGCTGCGAGCGTTCGCACGGACCCGCTCGAACAGGGGATGCCCGACCGAAGGCTGCGGCTTGAACCAGGACGACGGCAGCCGCCAACTGCCTGCAGTGTGAAACGCCTCCGGAACGATCCGGTCCTGATCCGGATCCCAGACCGAGACGACGGAGATCTCCGCGTGCAGCAGGTAGACCATCTTGATGGCCGTGGTCTGAAAGATTTCCTTGATATCCGGGTAACCGGCGACCTTATCGACCGCATCCAGGAGATGGTTGATGTTCTGCCGCCATCGCTGGCTGTTGATCTGCTGCACGATTGATTTGATCTGTGTCATTGTTTATGAGGAAGTCACCGAACCGCCATCGTCCCACCCGTAAACCATGGAGCGGTTGCAGGAGAATATTACCAGAACGCGCTCGTGTTGTGCACATTATACGTTAGAAGGGCGTCTAAAAAGTTGACAGGGGGAAATTATGGATCGAGCGCCCTGCGGTCGACTCATCGCCGAGGAGCCCCCGCCCGCAACGGTGACGGTCACGCCGTGAATCCCGCCGCTCGTGCTGCGGAAAACCAGGGGCGCCGGGCGCCCCTGGTTTTCCGCGCCGCTGCCAACTGATAATTTTCTAACGCGGCGTTATCAAGAATTTTACATTCGAGTTGTTATAATCTTGCATGAAGGAATCCTGCAACTGGAAGAATACCGGCGAAAATGACGTGCAGCAGCGGGCCCTGCCCGCTGC
>DATKDL010000212.1:0-23577 GCA_035512695.1 Anaerolineales bacterium
CGTCGGGGTCTCGGTCGGGGCCGGGGTGGAGGTGGGCGGTTGAGTCGGCCCGGGTGTGGCCGTATTCAGGATGGTGCGGGTCGGTGTGGCCTCCAGGATGGCGCCCAACGTCGCCGTGACCTGGGCGGCGACCTCCGTCGCCCCCGGGTCGCCGCCGCCGGTCGATGGCACGAAGACGACTTCCTCCGGCGGGTTGATCGCCCTGCGGATCTCGGCCGTCCAAACCGCGATGCGCCACTCGAGGCGCGATTTGACGGGGGGGAGCTGGTAGAACAGGAGCCCGAGAATCGGAATACCGAGGATTAAGAGGAGGAGGAGGCGTTTTTGCATTTCAAGGCTGCAGCCTCGCCAGCTGCGCCCAGCCGGGGGCGAAATTCGGGTTGAGCGTCACCGACTCGGCCAGGTCCGCGATCGCGCCGGGGATGTCCCCGATCGCTTCCTTTGCCAGGCCGCGCCAGTAAAAGCTCTCTTCCAGGATGGGGCGGGTCATGCCGTCCAGGGTCTGGTCGGCCAGGGTGATCACATCGAAATATCGGCCGGAGTAGAAATAGGCGAAATACGGCCCGGTCTGGTACCACATCATCCGCCACGGCCGTTCGGAGGGCTCCAGCCCGGCGTAGACGGCGAAGGCCGTGTCGAAAGCAGTCGACGCCGGACCGTAGTCAAACTGGTTAACGTAGCTGGTCCCGACGTTGAACCAGGCGAAGAACAGGTCCACCCCGGTCTGGGTCTGGGTTTCCGAATTCGCCAGGTCCAGGGCGTGCTGCGTGGCCCAATCGAAATCGACGTAAGGGCCCAGGATCGCCGAGACGATGGCCTCCTGCGACGGCGGGTAGACGACGTAGAACAGGTAGTTGAACGCCCGCCAGGCGACTTCGATTTCCTCGTAGCTGTAGTGCGAGTCCTCGCCGTGGTAGGTGTCCATCGAGATGAACTCTCCGGCTGCGTCGTCGAAACCGGTGATCATCAAGTAGTGACCCACCCAGCCGATGTCCTGCAGCGTGTCGTGCTTCTCGATGACGACCGGGTACCCGGCGGCGACCAGCGCCTTGAGCAGTTCGATATTTCCGCCGCTCCGAACGTAGATCCGCAGCCCGGTGTGCTGCAGGATATAGTTCTCCTTTTCATAGGGCATGACGTTCTTGTCGTCCGTCCGCTCCTGCGGTGTGCCACCGCGCAGGACGGTCCCGACCTCTTCTCGGAGCACCTTGTCGCCCCAGAACGAGATCGCCATCGCCAGCGTGGACGGACCGCAGTAGTTCCAGAGGCCGCGCTGGGTCTGGAATTCGACGCCTTCGATCCCTGCGGCCTCCGGCAGCGGCGTCGGGGTGTTCGTCGGCAGCGGGGTTTCGGTCGGGGTGAGGGACGGACCCGGGAGGGTCGGGGACGGGGTGACGGGGACCGGGGTGGGCGTGGCCGTTGCGAAATGGGCCTGCAGCGTGGCGGTGACGTACAGGTCGACCAGCCGCTGGCTTTCGGCGGGGACGAAGACGATCTCATCCGGCGGGTTGATCCGGTAAGCCAGCTCGGCGGTCCAGATCTCGACCCGCGTCCGCACGCCCGGCACAAGCCAGCCCAGGGAGGCCAGGATGAGCAGCGCGGCGGCAACGAGCATTCCGATGCGGACGGGTTTCGACATGGAGGCGGATTATAATGGGGAAGGGTTAGGGAGGGGTTAATAGGGCCAGGTACCAGGTACTTTTAGTACCTGGTACCTGGTACTGGGTGAGCCGTGTGATCTCAGCCCTGTGCGTGGCGGGGAATCACCGCATGGATTTGCGGAACCGCCGTGTGAACGGGATCGCGAGGACGATCAGCGGCAGCAGCACACCAAAGCATTGGAAACCGCTGCTCGGGTTCGAGCCCGCCGGATCTGACGGGTCGGATGAGTCGACAGTGTCCTCCGGCGCAAGCTGCGGCGGCTCGACGACGACCGGATCCCCCGGGTCGCTTTCGGCGACCACTTCGAAGACCTCGCCGCCCGAGAAAGCGATGACGCGGGTCCCCAGGGAGAAGGCGGCGGCCAGCTCGGGACGGGCGGCGGCCAGGGCGAAGTAGTCGTCCGAGAGGAAGGGGACCTTTAGGGTCGTCATCGTGTCCGGGTCAAAGGCCGTGTCGACCCAGACGCCGTCCAGGTGGAGGAAGGTCCGGGAGCCGAGCACGCGCACCTGGTCGGCGGCGGAGGCCGGTGGTCCGGAGACCGATTCGGCTCCCTCCATCGCGGCCTGGTCGGACGAGCGCTCGACGGCCGATTCACCGGAGGAGGGGGCCTCGGGCGCGGCTGCCAGGGAGTCGAACTCCTGGGCCGCCAGGGATTCAAGCGCTTCCTCACCCAGCGCCATGTCTTCGGTCACCAGGTAAGACGTGTACGGGGTCACGATCCCGAAGCGGATGCTGAGCCGGACGATCTGTTCGATCGTCTCTTCGTTCGGGCCGTGCAGGCGGATCTCGTTGAGCAGGAAACCGATCTTGCGGGTCGCCCAGAGGCGGGGGACGGACTGCAGCGCTTTGGTCTCAGGCCGTCGCTCGAAGCCGGTGGCGAAGTGCTGATCCGGAAAGCTGAATGTCTGGACCTCTCCATCGATCACGCCGCGCAGGGTGATGTCGGCCGCACCGCCGGTCCGGTAGCGCCCGACCAGGATGATCTGAGATCCGACGAACAGGTCCGGCAGGGGGGTCGGATAGCCGTCGAACATCGTCACCCCGTCGACCTCCAGCTCGAGGTCGGTCATGACCGGGGTCTGGATCTTCTGATAGAAAGCGGAGACCTTCTCGTCGATCCGCTCACCGGGGACGACGTAGCTGGAGGCGCCGTGATGGTTCCCGGCCAGCAGGTCGAGTAGGAAAGTGTCGACGTCGTACCCGACGCCGAAGGCGAACAGCCGGACGTTTTCGGGGGCGTCGTTTGCGAAGTTCGCCAGGATGCGGTCGGTCTCGGTCTCGCCTTCGGTCGGGAGGCCGTCGGTCAGAAAGATGACATAGGTCGGGCGGCTGGACTGGACCATGGAGGCGGCGGTCAGCAGCGCACGGTTGATGTCGGTGGAGCCGAGCGGGCGGTCGGATTCGATCCATGCGATCGCCTCGTCCGCCTGCGAGGCGGGCAGCAGTTCATTCGAGAATGCGTCCACGCCGGTGCTGAACGTGATCACGTTGAACCCATCGTCCTCGTTCAGGTGCTCGAGAATGAAGCGGGTGGCCGCCTGGGCCTGGACGTATTTCTCGCCGTCCATGCTGCCGGATTTGTCCAGGACGATCAGGACGTCCTTGGGGACCGGGGCGCCGCCGGCGTCGGGACGCGGGGCGAGCATCAGCAGGAAGAAGCCGTCCGGATCGGTCGGATCGTTGGGATCCAGGTAGCTGAGCAGGTGGAAGGCTTCGGTCTCACCAACCGAGAAATAGAGCAGGAAATCGGTGTCCGGTTTGACGTCGTAGGCTTCGTAGCCGATGCGGGCTTCGAAGTCCGAATCGCGGCTGATCGCCACGTCGTGGCTGGGCGAGTAGACGGCCCGCAGCGGGCTGTTGGTGCGCAGGCTGACGCTGATCGTGACCTCTTCGAGCGGGATCCGGGAGAACTTCTCGGTATTGAGCGGGTACTGGTACCCGGCCAGCCCGTTCTCGGCCGCCAGGGTCTGGGCGTATTCAAGTTCGATCCGGCGCTCCTCGCCCGGGAGGATCGGGAAGATGCTGGCCTGGACGGCGCCCTGTCCGACGTACTCCAGGATGGCCGGGTCGATCATCTGGCGGACGATCTCCTCATATTTCGCGCGGGCCTCATCGGCGGACAGGACCTCCCCATGGACCGGTTCCCCGTCGATCCACAGGACGAAATCGGTCACGACGGCTCCGGGCGGGAGCGGAAAGATATAGGTGCCTTCGATCGTGAAATCATTGGGGTTGTGAAAGACCTGGTCGACGTGGGTGATGGCGACCAGGCCGTCGATGGTGACCTCGACGTGATGGTAACGGATGTCGAGGGCCCCGGAGAGCGGGATCGGGCGGTCGATGGGGGGGTCGGGGACGATGATCCCATCGGCGCGGGCGGCGGATTGGGGGATGAACAGAAGGGCTGCGGTGAGGAAGAGGAAAAGCGTGAGAAGGGCTCTCTGGTTCATGGCGGGTCCTTGGGTTTTAGATGGAAGGTTATCCCCATAACGAACCGTTCGGGCGTTTCGTTCCCCTTGTTCACGATTTCGTTTGAGATAGATTGCACAAACAAACCCGCTTATGTTACAATTTTTCGGATTAGAAATTCTCATCTGGAGGGAGTTTTATGCTCGACAACTGGCTGTTCGTCGGCCTCATGCTCGTGGTCGCCATCGGCTTCCCGATCGTCCCGATCCTGGTAGCGCGGTTGATCGGCCCGAGCCGGCCGAACCGGATCAAATCCGAGACCTACGAGTGCGGGATCGAAACGGTAGGGGAGACCTGGGTCCAGTTCAAGGTCCAGTACTACATCTACGCCCTCGTTTTTCTGATCTTCGACATCGAAGCCGTCTTTCTCTTCCCCTGGGCGGTGGCATTCGACCAGCTGGCACTTTTTGCGGTCGTGGAAGGGATCATCTTCATCATCATCCTGTTCGGCGGGCTGCTCTACGCCTGGAACCGGGGCATCCTCGAATGGGTTTAAACAAAAACGCAAAAACAGCTATCGCTGCGGTGCACGGCACCGCAGCGATAGCTGTTTTTGCGAGTTAGCTTCGACGGAGGAGCGATGGGCTTCTTTAACGATCCGATCCACTTCATCGCCGCCTGGCTGGAAGGCCTGTTTACCGGCTGGGGTTTGCCGGCCGGGCTGATCAACGTCATCCTGACCTTCCTGGGGGTCTTCCTGGTGGCCAACTTCGGGATGCTGTACGTCATCTTCCTGATCTGGGTCGAGCGTAAACTGGCCGCCCGGATGCAGGACCGGCTCGGGCCGAACCGGGTCGGACCGTACGGGCTGTTCCAGACCATCGCCGACATCGTCAAGCTGTTTACAAAAGAAGATACGACTCCGGAAGGGGCCGACAAGGCCGTCTTCAACATAGCCCCGATCATGGCGGTCGTTTCCGTGCTCCTGATCTGGGCCGTGATCCCGTTTGCCGAGGGCTGGATCGGGACCGATCTGAGCGTCGGGGCGCTCTACATCGTGGCGGTCGGGTCCTTCGGGATCGTGGCGACGTTGATCGCCGGCTGGTCGTCCAACAACAAGTTCGCCCTGCTGGGCGCCTTCCGGACGGTGGCGCAGCTGGTTTCATACGAGGTCCCGCTGGTGCTCTCGCTGATGATCCCGGTCCTGCTGGCCCGCAGCATGGGGATTGGGTCGATCGTGGAAGCGCAGACCAACTGGTATTCGATCTTCTTCTTCATGGCGCCGATTGCGGCGCTGATCTTCTTTATCAGCTCGATCGCAGAGGTGGGGCGGACGCCGTTCGACCTGCTGGAGGCCGAATCGGAGATCGTGGCCGGGTTCCACATCGAGTATTCCGGGGCCAAGTTCGCCATGATCTTTGCGGCCGAGTTCCTGCACGCTTTTACAATCTCGGTGCTGACGATCACCCTGTTTTTCGGCGGTTGGCAGGGCTTGGGTGACCAGTACCCGCTGGTCGCCTGGGTCTGGTTCATGGTCAAATCCATGATGGCCTATTTCACCGTAGCCTGGATCCGGACCACCCTGCCGCGCCTGCGGATCGACCACATGCTGAACTACAACTGGAAGTTCCTGACCCCGCTGGCGCTGGCCGTCCTGGTCGTCACGGCCCTGCTGGACTGGCTGATCGTGAACGGTTTCGGCACGACCGAGACCATCTGGCGGCCCGCCATCCTGTTCGCCGCCAATGTCCTGATCGGCTGGGTGACGTACGCCCTGTTGCGCCGGCGTGCGGCCCAGCGCCCGGCCCGGCTGGTGGTGGGGACGCCGCGCCCGGTCGCCCGGCCGCCGCAGCCGCCGGCCCAGCCGGAGCCGGAAGCCGCGGCGGACTGAACCAAGGGAGCATTTATGACACCGATACAGGCCCTTTTTATCATCACCTCCGTGCTCCTGCTGGTCTCCGGCTTCATGGTCGTGACGGCCCGCAACCTGGTCCGGGCCGCCCTGTGGCTGATCGCGGCGCTGTTCATGGTCGCCGTCGTCTTCGTCCTGCTGGACGCCGGGTTCCTGGCGGTGGTCCAGGTGGTGGTCTATATCGGGGCGATCGCGATCCTGTTCATCTTCGCCGTCATGCTCACCCGCCGGGTGATGCAGGAAAGCGGCCCGCAGAGCAACTCCTGGTGGTGGGTGGCCGGTCTCTTCTCGCTCCTGCTTTTCTTCGGGCTGACCTGGATCATCCTGGGATGGGGAGGGGCCGCGCAGCATGCCCCGCGCGTTTCCGCCGCCGACCTGGACAACATCGAGCAGCTCGGCCTGGCCCTGGTCGACCCGGCCGGCTACGTCGTCCCCTTCGAGGTCGCCTCGGTCCTGCTCCTGGCGGCGCTGATCGGGGCGATTGTGGTGGCGTGGGATAGAAATTAGAAAAAATTGAAGGTCTGCGGCGGTTTCACCGCCGCAGACCTTCAATTTTTTCGGTCGATAAAGGAAGCGAAATGATTCCTCTCTCCTGGTACCTGATCCTCGCCGCCGGCCTCTTCTGCCTGGGGCTGTACGGCGTGCTGGCCCGGAAGAACGCCGTTGCGATCCTGATGGGGATCGAGCTGATGCTCAACGCGGTCAATATCAACCTGGTGGCCTTCTGGCGCTACCAGGAGCCGCTCGATGTGGCCGGCCAGGTCTTCGCCATCATGGTCTTCGCCGTTTCGGCGGCCGAAGTCGCCGTCGGGCTGGCCCTGGTGATCTCGCTCTACCGGCGCCGGCGTTCGGTCGTCGCCGAGAATATGGATCTGCTCAGGTGGTAGCGCATGCAAACTGAAACCCTCATCTGGCTCATCCCGCTCCCCCCGCTGGTCGCGTTTACCCTCATCGTCCTGGTCACGAACAAGAACCGGGCGTTGAGCCATACCCTTGGCGTGGGGGCCGCCTTCCTGTCCTGGCTCGGCGCGATCGTCGTCTTTGCCCGTGCGATCGGGGAAGGCTTCCACCACCTGGGGGAGGCTCCGTTTGCGTCGGCCTTCAACTGGCTGCCGCTGGGGGATTCGTTCTTACAGATCGGGGTGCGGATCGACCCGCTCAGCGCGGTGACTCTGTTCTTCGTCGGGTGGACGGTGCTGATGATCACCCTGTACAGCATCGGCTACCAGAATTTCGGCGCCCCCAAAGGCGATCACGACCGGCCGGGCCTCCCGCCGCACGGCGCCACCGTGACCGACGATCACGGGCACAAACACACCGTCCCCTCGGTCGAACCAAACTATTCCCGGTTCTTCGCCTTCCTCGGCCTGTTCGCCTTCGGGATGTATGTCCTCGTCGTTTCCGACAACCTGCTGACCCTGTTCGTCGGCTGGGAGATCATGGGGCTGTGCTCCTATCTTTTGATCGGGTTCTGGTACGCCAGGGAATCGGCCCGGGCCGCGGCGATCAAGGCCTTCATGACCACCCGGGTCGGCGACGTCTTCATGCTGCTCGGCCTGGTCTACCTGTATTCGGAGGCCGGCAGCCTGAGCTACCACGTCATCTTCAGCCCGGAGGTGCTCGAACGGCTCGCGCACGACCCGGCCGTCGGCGGCCTGCTCGGCCTGACCGCCGCCGGGCTGATCGGGATCCTCCTGTTCATCGGCACGGTCGGCAAATCCGCCCAATTCCCGCTGCACGTCTGGCTCCCGGACGCGATGGAAGGCCCGACCCCGGTCTCCGCCATGATCCACGCGGCCACCATGGTCTCCGCCGGCGTTTATATGGTTATCCGGATTTTCCCGATCCTCTCCGCCGGGTCCGACCACGGCCAGATGACGGCGGCGATGACGGTCCTGGCCGTGATCGGGGCCTTCACGGCGCTGTTCTCCGCCACGATCGCCCTGGCGCAGAATGACATCAAGCGCGTCCTGGCCTATTCGACCATCTCGCAGCTCGGCTTCATGATCGCCGCGCTGGGGATCGGCGCATACGTCGCCGCCGCCTTCCACCTGATGACCCACGCATTTTTCAAAGCCCTCCTCTTCCTGGGCTCCGGCTCTGTCATCCATGGGATGGAACACGGCGTCCTGCACACCGGGGACCACGACGTCGACCCGCAGGACATGCGGAACATGGGTGGTCTGAGGACCAGGATGCCGGTCACTTTCTGGACCTTCCTGATCGGCGGTTTCGCCCTGGCCGGTTTCCCGCTGGTGACGGCCGGTTTCTGGTCCAAGGATGAGATCCTGGCGGACGCCTGGGCGCATCAGCACTACACCGTCTTTATCACCCTGGCCGTCGCCGCCCTGTTGACCGCCTTCTACACCATGCGCCAGATCACGATGACCTTCCTGGGAGAACCCCGCACGGAGGCGGCCCGCCACGCGCACGAAACCCCCTGGACGATGACGCTCCCGCTGGCCGTCCTGGCCGTTTTCGCCATCGTCGCCGGGTGGATCGGGATCCCGAACGATTTCCTGGGCCTGGACCTGGGCGAGATCAATTTCTTCCACGGGGTGGCCTACACGCTGCTGCCGTCCGGGATCGAACCGCCCGGGATCACATTCCATATCATCCCGCTGCTGACCTCGATCGGCGTGGCCGGTCTCGGGCTGTACCTGGGCTGGCTGGTCTATCGCGGGTACACCGCCGGCGCCTCCGATCCGCTGCAGAAAGCGCTCGGCCCGGTTTATAAAGTCCTGCAGAACAAGTACTACTTCGATGAGCTGTACGACTTCCTGTTCGTCCGGCCGGCCAAATGGATTTCCGAGACCTTCGTCTATCTCTGGCTCGACCGCGGCCTGATCGACGGGATCCTGCACACCCTCGCCCGGATCGCCTACTGGCTGGGCGGGATCTTCCGGAACCGGTTGGAAATGCCGATCATCTCCGAAGGTGCGGACCGGCTGGGGGACGGTGTGCGGGATTTCGGCTGGCTCCTGCGGAAATCCCAGACGGGTAACGTGCAGGGTTATCTCAATATCGGGCTGGTGCTGGTGGTCGTCATCGGCGTCGTCGTCGTCCTACTGTTGAATTAAAACCTGAAAGAATGATCCGCTCCCCGGAGCGGATCATTCTTTCAGAGGTGTATCTGGAGAGAATCGATGGATTTCATCCATGACAACATCCTGACCCTGGTCCTCTTCTCCCCGGCCGCGGTGGCCCTGGTTTTGTTGTTCCTCCCCGCGGAGGAGAAAGGCCTGCTGCGCTGGACGGCTTTTACCGGCAGCCTGGTCCCGCTGGCGCTGACGCTCGTGCTGTGGTTCGGGTTCGATGCCTCGGCGGAGGGCTTCCAGTTTGAGATACAGGCGCTGTGGTACGACGCGATCGGGTCTTCGTATCACCTCGGGGTCGATGGGATCTCGCTTGCCATGGTGCTGCTGACGACGCTCCTGGTCCCGCTGGCGATCCTGGCTTCCTACAGCATCGATGACAAGATCAAAGCCTACATGATCCTGTTCCTGCTGCTCGAGACCGGGATGCTGGGCGTTTTCCTATCGCTGGACCTGTTGATCTTCTTCGTCTTCTACGAAATCGGCCTGGTCCCGATGTATTTCCTGATCAACCTGTGGGGCAGCGAGAAGGGCGAGCGGAAGCTTTGGGGCGGGATGACGGTCCCGGCCCGGACGTACGCCTCTTTCAAATTCATGGTCTACACGATGGGGGCCTCGCTGGGGCTGCTGCTGGCGATCCAGATGATCGGCGCCGTGACCGGGACTTTTGACTTGATCGAGCTGTACGAAGTCTGGCAGACATCGGACGCCTCGCTGGAGGTCTTTGGGCTCGGGGCGGCCACGGTCAGGTCGATCGCCTTCTGGGCTTTTGTGGTCGCGTTTGCGCTCAAGGTCCCCGTCTGGCCGTTCCACACCTGGCTCCCGGATGCGCACACCGAGGCCCCGACGGCGGGGTCGATGATCCTGGCCGGGGTTTTGCTCAAGCTGGGCGCGTATGGTTTTATCCGGCTGGTGATCCCGCTTTACCCGGCCGAGTCGCAGACTTTCGCTTATGCCCTGGCGTTCCTGGCGACGATGGCGATCGTCTTCGGCGCTTTCGCCGCCTACGGGCAGCGTGATTTCAAGCGGTTGGTAGCGTATTCGTCTGTCAATCACATGGGTTTCGTCGTGCTTGGGATCGCTGCCGCCGCGCTGGCGCAGGGTACGGAGCATGCGACGATCGCCATGAACGGGGCCGTCCTGCAGATGTTCAACCACGGGCTGTCGGCGGCCGGGATGTTCTTCCTGGTCGGTGTGATCTACGATCGGACCCACACCAGGGACCTGGAGGCATACGGCGGGCTGTTCGCCCTCGTCCCGGTCTACGGCGGGATCCTGATCTTCACCTCGATGGCCTCGCTCGGTCTGCCCGGTTTGAACGGCTTCGTCTCGGAGTTCCTGGTGGTGCGAGGCGCCTGGCCGGTGCTGACCGGCTTCACCGCACTGAGCATGCTGGGGCTGCTGTTCACCGGCGCTTATATCCTGAAAGGGATCAAATCGACTCTGCATGGGCCGCTCAACACGCATTGGGTCGGCCATTTGACGGAAATCAACAAACGCGAGCTGTTCGTGATCGCGCCCCTGATGGTGCTGATGCTGTGGCTTGGGATCTGGCCGGCCTGGCTGCTGAGCGTCATCAACGGAGCAGTCAGCGCCCTATTCGGTTGAGAGATAATTGAAAAATGGATGTGTGCGGGGGCGGAGCCCCCGCACACATCCATTTTTCAATAACTGTGGAAAACGGAGCTCCAGAGGAAAAAATTAATGTTCCCAATTCTCAGCGTCATCGTCTTCACTCCCCTCGTCGCCGGGCTGCTGTTGTTCCTGATCCCCGGAGAGCGCCATTCCGAGATCCGTGCGACCGCCCTGGCGGCCGCGGCTTTCACGCTGCTCCTTTCGCTGTTGGTCTATTTCGGATACGACCAGGGCGCCGCCGGATACCAGTTCACCGAGAAATACGACTGGCTGCCGGCCCTCGGCGTGTCCTATTATGTCGGGGTGGACGGGATCAACGCGCCGCTGGTCTTGCTGACCGGGCTCGTCATGTTCACCGGCGTCCTCATCTCGTGGGGGATCGACGACCGGCCGCGTGAATTCTTCGCATTTTTGTTTATCCTGGCGACGGGGGTGTTGGGGGTCTTCGTGGCGCTGGACCTGTTCATGCTGTTCTTCTTCTACGAGATCGCCGTCTTCCCGATGTACCTGCTGATCGCGATCTGGGGTTGGAAGCAGACCCGCGAGTATGCGGCCATGAAGCTGACCCTGTACCTGTTCATCGGGTCGGTGATCGCCCTGGTCGGGGCGCTCGGGATGTATTTCACCTCGGGGCTGGGGACCTTCGACATGATCGCCCTCGAAGCGGCCGATTTCCCGCTGGAATTTCAGAGCTGGGCTTTCCCCGTGGTCTTCCTCGGGTTTGCCGTGCTGGGCGGCATCTTCCCGTTCCACAACTGGAGCCCGGACGGCCACGTCGCCGCACCGACCGCCGTCTCGATGTTCCATGCCGGCGTGTTGATGAAGCTGGGCGCTTTCGCCGCCCTGCGGGTCGGGATGATGCTGCTGCCCGAAGGGGCGCAGATGTGGATGCCGGTGATCATCGTCTTCGCCATGATCAACGTCGTCTACGGGGCCTTTATCGCCATGGTCCAGACCGATTTCAAATATGTCATCGGCTACTCGTCCGTCTCGCATATGGGGCTGGTGATGCTCGGCCTGGCGACCCTATCGCGCAACGGTTTCATTGGCGCCGGGGTGCAGATGTTCTCGCACGGGGTCATGACGGCCCTCTTCTTTGCTGCGGTCGGGATGGTCTACGACCGGGCGCACACCCGCGATATCAACAAACTGGGCGGGATGGTGCGCTACATGCCGCTGGTGGCGGTGGCTTTTATCATCGGCGGCCTGGTCTCGATGGGGATGCCCGGGCTCTCCGGCTTTGTCGCCGAGTTCCCGATCTTCATGGGGCTTTGGACGGCGTCGACCTCGCCGATTAATACCAATTGGCCTTACGCCGGCTGGGTGGCGCCGCTGATGGCGGTTCTTGCCGCGCTGTCGATCGTGATCACGGCCTCTTACATCCTCCGGGTCATCCGGAAGGTCTTTTTCGGACCGATCCCGGCGGAGTTCGAAGGCCATATCGGCCCGATCACGGCGCTGGACAAGATCGCCCTGGTCGTTTTGGCGGCGGTCCTCGTCCTGCTGGGCGTTTTCCCCCGGCTGATGGTCCCGCTGGTCGAAACGGGTGTGGACAACGTGATCCGCCTGTTTGGAGGTGCCTGAGTGGGCGTTATTGATATGACGATGATCCTGGCGCTCCTGCCGGAGATCCTGCTGGTGGTGTTGACCGGGTTTGTGCTGGTTTTCGACCTGGTGTGGCGGGACCCGGCCGCCAAGCGCAATCTCGGCTGGCTGACCGCCGGCGGGGCGTTCCTGATCCTGGCGGTGAGCTGGTTGGCGGCCCGGCCCGGCACCGCTCCGCTGGAGGTCTGGGGCGGGATGCTCCGGCACGACTGGCTGGCGTTCACTTTCAAATCGATCGGGCTGGTGGGGCTGGGGGTCACGGCGCTGCTCTCGATGGACGCGCCGGGTCTCGGCAAGAAAGGCGAGTACTACCTCCTGCTGCTGACCTCGACGATCGGGATCTGCCTGATGGGCGCCTCGGCCGATATGATCATGCTGTTCCTGGCGATCGAGACCACCTCGATCCCGCTCTACGTGCTGGCCGGGTTCATGAAGACCGACGACCGTTCCACCGAGGCCGGGTTCAAATACCTGCTGTTTGGAGCGATGACGTCGTCGGTGATGGCCTACGGGTTCAGCCTGTTGTTCGGGTTCACCGGGACGACCGACCTGTACGAGCTCGCCCAGGGCCTGGCCTCCGGGGAGCTGACCGAGGTCGGGATCGTCTTCTCGGCGATGCTGGTCCTGGTCGGGTTTGCGTTCAAGATTTCCATGGTGCCTTTCCATTTCTGGGCGCCCGACGTCTACGAAGGCGCGCCGACGCCGGTGGCCGGCTTCCTGTCGACCGCCTCGAAAGCGGCCGGGTTCGCCGTCCTGATCCGGTTCGCCCTGGCGGCCTTCCCGGCGGAACCCGGGCTCGGCGGGCTTGACCCGATCATCACCATCCTGCTGGCCGGCGCCTGTGTTGCGACGATGACGCTCGGCAACACGATCGCCCTGGCGCAGAACAATATCAAGCGGCTGCTGGCCTACTCCTCGATCGCCCACGCCGGATACGTCCTGCTGGGCGTGGTTGCGGCCGACGTATTCGGGATCGCCAGCGCCGTGTTTTACCTGTTGGCCTATCTGCTGACCAACCTGGCCGCCTTCGGCGTGGTCATGATCGTCGGGCGGGCGGTCGGTTCGGACGAGATCTCGGCCTACGCCGGCCTCAGCCGCCGGTCATCCGGGCTGGCCCTGGTGATGCTGGTCGCCTTTCTGTCGCTGGCCGGGGTGCCGCCGCTGGCCGGTTTTATCGGCAAGATCTGGGTGTTTGCGGCGGTCGTCAATCAGGGCATGTACGTCCTGGCCTTCATCGGCGTGCTCAACGCCATCATCGGCGTGTACTACTACCTGATCGTCCTGAAATTCGTCTACCTCTACCGCTCGGACGACGAGGATAAACCGATCCGGATCACCCGTCCGGACGCCCTGGCCCTGGGGCTGCTGACCTTTGGAATCATCCTGGTCGGCACGATCTTCGCACCGTGGTGGGGGATCGCGGATGCGGCAGCGGCGGCGATATTCGGATAATCGGCGAAAGCGGGTGCGCACGGGCTTTGCCCGTGCGCACCCGCTTTCGCCGTCTCTATTTGTGCATTTTTGCACATTGACATCAAAAGTGCTTATGATACAATTCTCGAGCGATGAGCGAAAAGGACGGCCGGAAACAGGATCGCGGGCAGTACGCGCTCAACATGACCCTGGCCGCCGTCGCTGGCCAGGTCGGTTGTCTGACCCTTGGCATCATCATCGTCACGCTCCTCGGCGGCCTCTGGTTGGACAACGCCCTGGGCACCAAGCCCCTTATTACAGTACTGCTGCTCATCGGCAGCATTCCAGTCACGATCATTTTGATGTTCTGGGTGGTCCGGAAAGCGACCGCCCATATGACGCCTGCGCAAACAGATATAGACGCGATCAAGGAGGAAACCGACCTTGAATAAAGCCCGCATCCTGGGTATTCCAAACCGCTACCTCGTACTGCTGTTAATCGTCATCGGGATCGTCCTGCATTACGTGATCGGGATCGCGGTCATCGCCCCGCACGTCCAGCTCCCGGCGGAGAAGTTCAGCTCGGACGGCTTTTTGACCAACACCCTGGTCGCCACCCTCATCGCCGACGTCCTCATCCTGCTGATCGCCCTGGGCGTTTACCGGGCGGCCGGCAGCGGTTCGCTCGTGCCGAAGGGTTTCAGCGGCGCAGTCGAGGCCTTTGTCGAAGTGCTTTACAACCTGACCGAGTCGACCGCCGGAAAGTTCACCCGCCTGATCTTCCCCTGGTTTGCCGCCATCACGATGTTCGTCCTGGTGGTCAATTGGATGGAGCTCATCCCCGGCGTCGACAGCATCGGCCTGTTCCAGCCCAGCCACGTCCATTATGAGGACGAGGCGGCCGGGCACGCCGGCGACGACCACGCCGCTTTCGACGAGTACTGCACCCAGACGACGGTGCTCGGCATGGTGTCGGTGGGCGGCGCCGGAGGCGACCACGACGGCGAATGTTCCGCAGCGGTCGTCCCATTTGTCCGGGTCGCTTCGACGGATCTGAACTTCACCGCCGCCCTGGCGGTCGTCTCGGTCGTGATGACCCAGGTGATCGGTGTCCGGGCGCTTGGGATGGGTTATTTCCAGAAGTTCTGGTACACCAAGACCCTGTTTGATAAACCCGTTTTCGGAGTGATCGACTTTGCGGTCGGGCTGCTCGAGATTGTGGCCGAGATCGCCAAGGTCCTATCGTTCTCTTTCCGGTTGTTTGGAAATATCTTCGCCGGTTCGGTGCTGCTGTTCGTCATCGGCAGCCTGGTGCCGGTTTTCGCCCAATCGCTTTTCCTCATGCTCGAGTTCTTCGTCGGCGCGATCCAGGCCATCGTCTTCGGCATGCTGACCATGGTCTTCATGTCGCAGGCGACCCAGTCGCATCATGAGGAGGGCGAGGAGCATCACTAAATTGAAAAATTGAACCCCGTGCGGTGCTGCACACCGCACGGGGTTCAATTTTTCAAATAATTTCCTGTTTGGAGGTACGAATCACATGGAAGGTAACATCGAAACCGCAGCAAAACTGATCGGCGCCGGGCTGGCGATGATCGGAGCCATCGGCGCCGGGGCGGGCATCGGGATCGTCACCAGCGGCGCCGTCCAGGCGATGGGGCGCAACCCGGATGCGACCGGGACGATCCAGACGAACATGATCCTGGGGATCGCCTTTGCAGAGGCCGTCGCCATTTACTGCCTGGTGGTCGCCTTGCTGCTGTTGTTCGTTTTCTAGATCGAAAACTCGAAGGAGACGCACTTTTCAGGCTGGACATGGCGAATTTGGATGTGCGGAAACGACGTTTCCGCACATCCAAATTCGCCAACCTCTACCTGGTCCGGGCGGCGCGATAACGGAGGTATACATTGGAAGCTTTAGGGATTAACGGCGGATATTTTCTCGTCCAGCTCGTCAATTTTTTGATCATCGCCGTGGTGGTGAACACCTGGATCGTCAAGCCCGTCGTCGGGCTGCTCGAAAAGCGGCGGGAGAAGATCGCCCAGGGTCTCGAGGACGCCCGCGTGGCGGCCGAGGCCCGCGCCAACGCCGAGAAGGAAGCCGAGAAGGTCCTGGCGGACGCCCAGCTGAAGGCGAACGAGGTCGTGCGCGAGGCCACGGCGCGAGCCGAATCGGCCGCCAAGGATCTGACCGCCGCGGCGGAAGCCGACGCTGAAAGGCTCCGGGCTGCAGGCCGGACGGAAGCCGACCAGGAGAAGGTCCGGGTGCTTGGCGACGTGCGCGGCCAGGTGGCGACGCTCGCCATGGCGGCGGCGCAAAAGCTGGTCGGCGATGCCCTCGATGAGGCCCGGCAGCGAACCCTGATCGAAGAGTTCTTCTCGGGCGTTCGGGCCGGCCGCGTGACCATACTGGAAGATGCCTCGGTGAGCGGCACTTCGGCCGTCGTCACCAGTGCGCTGCCGCTGACCGAAGGGGAGCAGACCGCGGTGCGCCGCGACGTCCTGGCCCGGTTGGACGAGGGCGGGACGGTCGAATTCAAGGTCGATCCGTCGATCCTGGGCGGTTTGGTGGTCCGGGTGGGGGACAAGGTATTGGACGGGTCGGTGAGCGGAAAGCTGTCGGCGATGGCCGAGACGCTCCGCTGAACTCCCAGCGTATGCATCGAAGAGGGCAGCCCAGCTGCCCTTTTTGATTCCACCTGCGCGATATAATCTTCGGAACCTATGCGCTCCGGTCGATTGTCCGGTAGGAAAATCTTCGAACCGATCCTCGCAGTCCTGCTCGGGCTTGCCTGTGGGGCCCTCCTCATCCTGGCTGCGGGGGTGAGCCCGGTCTCAGCGTACCTGGCGATGTTCCGAGCCGGTTTCGGCTGCAGCCTGGACGGATTCTGTGCGATCCTGACCGCGCTGCAATACGCCACCCCGCTTATCCTCAGCGGGCTCTCGGCGCTCGTCGCCTTTCGGGCGGGGTTCTTCAGTATCGGCCAGGCCGGGCAGATGATGTTCGGCGCCGGAATGGCTACCTTTGCCGCAGGGGCCATCCCCCTGGACGGCTTTCCCCTACCCGCCCTCGCTCTCCTGGCGGGCCTTATCGGCGGGGGGCTGTATGCGATCGTCCCCGGCGTTCTCAAGGTGCGGTTGGGGGTCAACGAGGTCATCGTCACCCTGATCTTCAACGTCATCGTCATCGCGCTCGTGGCGCCGGTAGGCTTCCAGCGCATCCCGGAGGCGGCGCGGTTGGCTCCGTTGGTGCGAGGCACAAAGCTGAACGCCGGCCTGTTCGTGGCCGTCGCCGCCGCAGTCCTGACGTATCTGTACGTATGGCGCTCCGCCGGAGGGTTTGAGATCCGCATGGCGGGCCGCGCCCCGCGGTTTGCTCGTTTCGGGGGTGTTCCGGACGGCCGCGCCGTGATCCGGGCCGTCGTGATCAGCGGCGGGTTGGCCGGGTTGGGGGGTGCCATAGAGGTCATCGGGGTTCAGTACCGCCTGGTCAACCAGTTTTCCTCGATCGACGAATTCGACGGGATCATCGTGGCCCTGGTCGGGCAGCTCCAGCCCGCCGGTGTGCTTTTGAGCGCGCTGTTTCTCGGCGGGGTCCGGCTGGGTGCGCTGAACGGGCTGCAGCTGCAGGCAGGCATCCCGCGCGAACTGGGCAGCGCCCTGATCGCGCTGTTCGTTCTGCTCGTTTCCAGCCCGGGCCTCTTCCGATGGCTGGCGGGGAGCCCGGCGGCTGCACCGGATGCATAAAATAGCCCGAATCTCCCCCGTTTTCCTTGTTAAAAAGCCGTTTGCATTCTATAATGGAGCAACCCCCTTTTCAGGCAGAGAGATGACCCGAGCCTCACTGCAAAAACCCAAATCCCCCAATAAGGAAGGAGTGATGAAGATGAAGAAGCTGCATGTATTGATACTTTTTGTACTTTTCGCCTCGCTGATCCTCGTGCTGAGCGCCTGTGGCGGGGCTGACGGCGGCGATGAGGACGGCTTCAGTTTCGCCCTCGTCCTGCCGAACCCCCTGGGAGACCGGTCGTTCGTCGACTCGGCAAACCGTGGGGCGGAGCGCGCCATCGAGGATCTCGACGTGACCGGGACCGTGATTGAGACCAACGGGATCTCCGAGCACGAAGCGGCCCTGCGCGGCGCAATCCAGGCCGGGAACGACCTCGTCCTTGGCCTGGCCATCGATGCCGAGCTGCTGCTCTCCCTGGCGGGTGAATTCCCCGACCAGCTTTTTGGGGCCCCCTCGGATGTCTTTGCCGAGAGCCTACCCGATAACGTGGCCGCCTTCCAGATCAACGTCCACGAATCCAGCTTCCTGGTCGGACTGGTCGCCGGCAGCATGACCCAGACCAAGATCGTTGGCGCCGTCGTCGGCGGGGATGCCCCAGGGCTCAACCAGTTCTTCTTCGGTTACAAGCAGGGCGTCCTCGAAGCCTGTCCCGACTGCGAAGTCCTTGTCAGCTACCTCGGCTTCGACTTCTCCAACCCGACCCTGGGCCTCGAAACTGCCCTGGCTCAGTACGAGCAGGGCGCGGACATCATCTTCCAGGTGGCCGGGCGCTCCGGTGAGGGCGTGCTCGAAGCCGCAGCCCAGACGGATAACTTCGCCATCGGCGTGGATTCGAACCAGGACTGGATCCAACCTGGGCACGTGATCGTCTCGATGCTCAAGCGCGTCGACGTGACCACTTTCCTGCTGATCGAGCAAGCCCTGAACGACGATTTCCAGGGCGGCTTCTCCGCCATCGGGATGGCCGACGGCGCGGCCGGTCTATCCTGGGACGAGGGATCGACCACCTTCGAAGACGAAGGCCCTGACCACATGACGGCCATGCTCGATGCCGTAAAGGCCACCGTCGAGGAATACCGCACAATGATCCTCGGCGGCGACTTTGAGGTCTGCGATGCGTTGAACCCGACCTCAGCCTGCGACGGGATCGCACCGGAAGGATAGACGCCCATCAAGAAACCGGCGGTGAGTTGGCCCCCGCCCAACTCACCGCCGGTTTTTGAATGCATGGAAAACATCGTCGAAATCACCTCCTCCACAAAATACTTTGCGTCTTCAGACGTCCTGGCGAACAACCAGGTGGATTTTGCCGTCCGGAAAGGCGAAGTCCATGCGCTGGTGGGGGAGAACGGCGCCGGCAAGACGACGCTGATGAATATCCTGTATGGTCTGATCAAGCCGGACTCGGGAACGATCCGGTTCGAGGGCCGCGAGGTCGAGGTCAACCATCCGGATGATGCGCTGCGTCTCGGGATCGGGATGGTCCACCAGCATTTCAAGCTGGTGCCGTCCTTTTCGATCGCCGAGAACATCATGCTGGGGATGGAGCCGAACCGCTTCGGGATGCTGCGGAAACGCGATGAGATCGAAGCCGTCCGTGAATTGGCGGACCGGTTTGGGCTGCCGGTCGATCCGCGCACCCGCATCCGCGATCTGCCCGTGGGCATGCAGCAGCGTGTCGAGATCCTCAAAGTGCTGGCGCGGGACGTCAAGGTCCTGATCCTGGACGAACCCACCGCTGTGCTGACCCCCCTCGAAGTGACCGAACTGATGACCGTGGTCCGGGAGCTGGCCCGGCGGGGGCGGACGATCATCTTCATCACCCATAAACTGGTCGAAGTCAAAGAAGTCGCCGATCGGGTGAGCGTGATGCGCGGCGGGAAGATGGTCGGGACGGCCGAGGTGGCGGAGACCAGCATCCCCGATATGGCCCGCATGATGGTCGGCCGCCAGGTGATTCTGCAGATCAAAAAGGGTACGGCGAACCCGGGCGAGAAAGTTTTCGAGGCCAGGAACATCACCGTTGCCGATTCATCCGGGCTGCCGGTCGTCAAGAACCTGTCCCTGCACGTCCGCGCCGGCGAGATCCTCGGCGTGGCCGGGGTCAGCGGAAACGGGCAGACGGAACTGGTCGAGGCCGTGACGGGCATGCGCCCGGTGGAGGGCGGTGCTTTCTTTGTCAACAATCACGAGATCACCGGGACGACCGTCGGTGAACGGCGCCGGGCCGGGATGGCCCATATCCCGGAAGACCGCATCCGGATCGGGCTCAACCTGGAGACCAACCTGGATGAAAACCTGGTCGTCAGCCGCTACAAGCTTCCGACCTTCAACCGGTTTGGATTCCTCCTGCGCGGGGCGATGTCCCGGTTTGCAGGCGAGGTCGTCGAGCGTTTCCAGATCGCGGCGGCCAGGCCGGGCGACTCGATCGCAACGCTCTCGGGCGGGAACATGCAGAAGGTGGTCCTGGGCCGGGAGCTTTCCGGCGATCCGAAATTCATCGTCGCAAACCAGCCGACCCGCGGGCTGGATGTCGGCAGCATTGAATTCGTCCACCAGACCTTGATCGAGGCCCGGGATAACGGCGCGGCTGTCCTGTTGGTGTCGGTTGAACTCGAAGAGATCATGTCCCTCAGCGACCGGATCGCCGTCATCTTTCGCGGCCAGATCGCCGGCGAGGTCGACCCCGACACGGTCACCGTGGAGGAGATCGGCCTTTTGATGGGCGGCAGCACCCTGGACGGGCATGCCGCCGGGGAAGCGGAGGAGATGCAGACGGAAGGCGCGCCGTGATCAGTTATCGAAGGCGAAAGCTGACCAACGCCATCCTGGTGCCGGTCCTGGCCGTGATTTCCGGCCTGGTCGTGGCCGGGTTCCTGATCCTGTTCACGGACGTCTCCCCGTTCCAGGCGATTTGGGAGATGTTCAGGGCCGGGTTTGGCTGCCGAAGCCTGGACCGTTGTGCCCTGTTTACTACCCTTGAACGATCGACCCCGCTGCTCCTGACCGGGCTCTCCGCGGTGATCGCCTTCCGGACCGGGATGTTCAGCATCGGCCAGGAAGGCCAGCTGATGATCGGCGCCATCATGGCCGCCTGGCTGGGTTTTGCCGTCGATCTCCCGCCGATCATCCACCCGCTGTTCGTGATGCTGACAGCCATGACGGCGGCAGGGCTGTACGGCTGGGTGCCCGGCTTTCTTAAAGTCAAGCTGGGTGTGAACGAGATCATCTCGACGATCGTGCTCAACGACATCGCCATCCTGTTTGCAACCTACCTGGTCAACTTCCCGCTGCGGGCCGACCGCGGAACGACGGCTTATTCCCCGGTGATCGACGAAACCGCCAAGCTGCTCGTGTTTATGCCGGGCTCCAAGTGGGGGATCGGTTTTGTGATCGCATTGGCGGCCGCGGCCGCCGTCTACCTTTACCTCTGGCGTTCGACGCCGGGCTACGAGCAGCGCATGGCGGGAGAGTCGTCCGGCTTCGCCCTGTTCGGCGGCATCCGCAACGACCGGGCGGCGATCCGCGGGATGGTTCTTAGTGGGGCGGTGGCAGGCCTGGCCGGGGCGATCGAGGTGCTCGGGGTCCACTATCGCATCAACCAGGACTTTTCTCTCGGTTTGGGTTTTGACGGCCTGGCCGTTGCCATCCTGGGCCAGGTCCATCCGGTCGGTGTGGTCCTGGTGGCGATCCTGTTTGCCGGTGTGAGGCTGGGGGCGCAGCTCGGGCTCCAGTTCTCCTTCGGCATCCCCAGGGAGCTGGGCGGGAGCATCATCGCGTTGGTGATCCTGTTTGTGGCGGCCTCACGGCTTTATGAAAACAACCTGGAGCGGATCCAGGTGTGGATCGACCGCCTGCGGGGACGGAAAACCGCCGTCGAGGCGGCCGTCGAGGAAAGCGGCTGATGGACGAACTTTTCACGATAGCCTTGCTCGGCAGCGGGCTGCGCCTGGCGACCCCGATCGTGCTCGCCGCCCTGGGCGGCGCCATCTGCCAGCGGGCCGGCGTGCTCAACCTGGCGCTTGAAGGGAAGATGCTGCTCGGGGCGTTTATCGGCATCGTCATGGCCTACACATTGGGAAACACGTATTTGGGCGTCATGGTCGCCATGATCGCCGGCGGGCTGCTGGGTCTGCTGTTCGCCTTCCTGTACCTGCGTTACAAGGTCAACCTCATCATCCTGGCCATTGCGATCAACATGCTGATCCTGGAGCTGACCGTCTACTTTATGCGCATCCTGTTCGGCAACGTCGGCTCCTGGTCCGATCCCAGCATCCAGCGACTCCCGGATATCCGGATCCCGTTCCTCCATGATTCCGGGGCCCTCGGAGACCTGCTCAGCGGTTACAACTGGATCGTCTATTTTTCTTGGTTTACTGCCATCGTGGTCTATATCGTCATGTTCCACACCAAGTTTGGCCGGCACGTGCGTGCGGTGGGGGAGAACAAGGAAGCGGCCGAGACGCTGGGGATCAACGTCCCGCGGGTGCAGATCACGGCCCTCGTGATCGCCGGGATGCTGTGCGCCCTGGGCGGGGCTTTCCTTTCGGTCGGGCATTTGACGCTCTTCACCCGGAACATGAGCAACGGCCGGGGCTGGGTGGCCGTGACGGCCGCCATCTTCGGTTTCCAACACCCGATCGGCGTGCTCTTTGCGGGCTGGTTCTTCGGGCTGGCGGAGGCCTTCGCCGTGCGCATTCAGTCCGTGAGCGACCTGCCGCCGAACCTGATCCAGCTGATCCCGCCGTTTGCGACGCTCTCAGCCCTGGTGCTGGTGGCGCTGCGGGAAAAAGCCGTCAGGAGGCTCAACCGGCGCCGGTTCATCAGCAGGCTCGAGGAGGAGCAGAGAAGCGCGGCGGCTTCTGCGGCGGATTGACGCGTGGGCGATCTTTACATCGTCGATACGGACATCAGCCTCGGCACCCCCCGCGCCGAGATCGATGACGGTGCGGCGCTGATCTGCCTCCGGCGTTCGCTGGGGGAGCGGGTCCTGGCCGTCACCACGGTCCATGGGAATATCGACGTCAAAGCCGCCACATGGAACGCACAAAGGCTTTGCGCTTACCTGGACTGGGACGCACCGGTGTACCCCGGCGCCGAACGGCCGCTGCTGGAGGACCCGTCCTGGTTTGCCGGCTGGCAGGCGGGGTACGGTCCTACGCCCCCCTGGCCGGAGCCGGCGGCGGACCGGACCGCGGCGGAGGTCATCATCGACCTCGTTCGAGCGCATCCCGGCCGGATCACGGTGGTCGCACTCGGCCCGCTGACCAACCTGGCCATTGCCCTGGGCGCCGCGCCGGAACTCGCCGGGCTCGTGCGCGAGGTCGTCTGCATGGGTGGCAGCGGTGACGCCAAAGATCCGGCGCCGGAATTCAATTTCCGCAGCGACCCGGAAGCGGCGCATGCCGTCCTGCTGGCCGGTTGGCCGCTGCGTTTGTTTGGCCTGGAAATCACCCGGCAGATCTTTTTCTCGCGGGGTGAATACGAAGCGCTCCCGGAAGGGCAGCCGGCCCTGGACCTGCTCAAGCAGCAGGCGCCCGGCTGGATCGAGCGGGTCGAGGCGGAGGGCTGGGAGTCGGGTGGCTGTTCGCTGCACGACGCAGCCCCGGTGGCTGCGCTGATCGATCCTTCACTCTTCGCTTTCCAAGAGACAAACGTTTCGGTCGAACTTGCCGCCGGTGGATCAAGGGGGCGGACGCACTTCCTCCCCGGGAAAGGAGTCCGGGCGGCCGTCGCCATCCGGGAGGCGGCCTGCAGGGAGCTGGTTTACGGGTATCTCAATGGTGACCGCAGGTCGTTGTGAACCATGATCGGGAAAACCATGTCGCTTCCAGTCTCCGATTCCTCGCTGCGCACCCCAACCCTGCCCCGAAATTTGCCGGATCTAAACTGCATCTGCGTACGCCCAAACCCCCACCACGATCGGGAAACGAGCTGCCGAGGAATCCCTTGAATACGTACCAGGTTTTCTGCTACGGAGAGATCGGTATCGACAACATCATCCGCGTCCCGCACCTGCCGGACCCGGAGCTGGCCGCCTTCCCGACGGATGACAG
>DATKDL010000213.1:0-6804 GCA_035512695.1 Anaerolineales bacterium
CCCCCCCCCCCCCCCCCCCCCCCAAACCGCCAGCCCCCGAAATTTCGGACATGTTCTTAGTGAATCTTAATCGGTGCGCCGCGTAGGAAATCCGGCGAACCAGTATAATTCAGGTTGCGAAGTTGGAAAACCGGAGGTAACGAAACATGGCAGCATCCATCGAAATGCAGGAAGGGCCCGGCGGAGGGCGGACGAAATTCATGGTCGGGGGTATTCTGATCCTGGCCGCCATCGTCTATCTGATCGCGACCGCCACCCTCGGAAACCAGCAGTACTTCCGCACGGTCGATGAACTCGTCTCCGGCGGCCCGGCCATGGCCGGGCAGGCCGTCCGCGTCTCCGGCGCTGTCCTGGGGGACACGATCACCTGGGACCCCGAAACCCTGACGATCACCTTCGAGATGGCCCACATGCCGGGGGACCAGGCCCTGATCGACGATGAAGGCGGTCTGGCCAGGGTGCTCCACGAAGCCGTCACCGATCCGGCCCGCTCCCGGCTGACCATCGTCTACATCGGCCCGATGCCGGACCTGCTCCAACACGAGGCGCAAGCCATCGTCACCGGGCGGATGGGCGAGGACGGCGTTTTCCACGCCGAGGAGCTCCTGCTCAAATGCCCGACCCGGTATGAGGAATACATCCCGGAGCAGGTGGACGGATAGAACGTAAAAATCGGATGGGCGGCGGGGCATAGCCCCGCCGCCCATCCGATTTTTGAAATTCCGGAAAGGAAAATATGGCGGTCAATTTCGGTTACGGCGTTCTCCTGATCACCCTGCTCGTCTGCCTATACGGGATCGCGGCGTCGATCTACGGGCTTTACCGCCGCAACGAGAACTGGATCGAGAGCGCGCGGTTGGCGATGCTC
Source organism: Anaerolineales bacterium (assembly GCA_035512695.1). Taxonomy (GTDB): domain Bacteria; phylum Chloroflexota; class Anaerolineae; order Anaerolineales; family JABWBV01; genus DATDOR01. Next base: position 869 of record DATKDL010000213.1, read on the forward strand.
CTGACCTGGCCGCTGCTGACGGTTACTTCACTCAGCATCATCTATCTGCTGATCACCGGGCGGTACGAGGTCGCCTTCGTCGCCAGCGTTACGAGCGACAGCATGCCGACCTATCTCAAAATCACCGCCCTGTGGGGCGGGCAGGCCGGCTCGCTCGTGTTCTGGTCCTGGCTGATGGCGGCCTTTGCCTCGGCGGTCACGCTCAGAAAGTGGGACCGCGACCGGGATCTGCTGCCCTGGGTCATCCTGGTCTGCCTGATCACACTGGCCTTTTTCCTGTGTCTGACGATCTTCTTCGAGAACCCGTTCCAACGACTGTGGCAAACTTCGACCGGCGGGGAGATCACGGCTATGTTCCGTCCGGACGGGGCGTTCCCGCTGGTCCCGGCGGACGGCCGCGGGCTGAACCCGCTGCTGCGCCATCCGGGCATGGTCATTCACCCGCCCCTGCTCTACCTCGGGTTCGTCTCCTTCGTCATTCCGTACGCCTTTGCGATGGCTGCCCTGGCCACCGGACGGACGGACGACCGCTGGATCCGCCTGACCCGCCGCTGGGCGCTTTGGGCCTGGCTGTTCCTATCGCTCGGCCTGATCCTGGGCGGGCGCTGGGCCTACGACGTGCTCGGATGGGGCGGCTACTGGGGCTGGGACCCGGTCGAGATCGCGGCCCTGATGCCCTGGCTGGCCGGGACCCCGTTCCTGCACTCGGTCATGATCCAGGAGAAGCGCGGCATGCTCAAGGGCTGGAACATGATCCTGATCATCCTGACCTATGACCTGATGATCTTTGGGACCTTCCTGACCCGTTCGGGCGTGCTGTCGTCTGTGCACGCTTTCGCCCAATCGGCCATCGGGCCGTTGTTCTTCGGGTTCATCGCCGCCACTTTCCTGATCTCGCTCGGGCTGCTGATGTACCGTTGGGATTCGCTCAAATCAGAGACCCGGATGACGTCGATGCTTTCCCGGGAATCCCTGTTCTTGCTCAACAACCTGCTGTTCCTTGGGATCCTGGTGGTCTGTTTCTGGGGCGTCATTTACCCGCTGATCTCGGAGCTGCTGACCAACGAGAAGAAGACGGTCGGTCCGCCTTTCTACGAGCAGGCCACCGGACCGCTCTGGCTGGCCCTGCTGCTGCTGATGGGGATCGCACCGCTCTCCGCCTGGGGCCACACGACCCTGAAGACCCTGGGGCGGTCGCTCTGGAAACCGGCGGCTGCGTCGGTCGTTGTCCTGGCCGTCCTGCTGGCGCTCGGGATGCGGCAGATCGGGGCCTTGCTGGGGATCTGGGTATCGGCTTTCGTCGGGTTTACCACTCTCTACGAATTCGGCCGCGGGGCCTGGGCCAGGCACCGGATGCACGACGAGAGTCTGCCGGTCGCTTTGTGGCGGCTGGCGGGGCGCAACCGGCGCCGGTATGGGGGCTATGTCATCCACCTGGGGGTCGTCCTGATGGCGATCGGGATCATCGGGATCGAGATTTTCCAGACCCAGACCCAGGGGACGATCCCGGTCGGTGGGTCGCTGGCGCTGGGCGAATATTCGATCACGTATAACGCCCTGGCCGAGTTCGACACGAACGACAACCGCAACGTGGCAAGGGCGGAACTCTCCGTCTTCAAAGACGGGGTTTTCGTCGGTAGCCTGTATCCCCGGCGCGATTTCTTTTACGAATCAGGCCAACCGATGACGATCCCCGGCGTGCGCAGCACGTTGGAGGACGATTTCTACGTCCTGCTGCTGGATTGGCAGCCCATCTCGACCCAGGCCGCCACTTTCCGGATCTACCGCAACCCGCTGGTCAACTGGGTCTGGCTCGGTGGGGCCGTATTTATGCTCGGGACGCTTGTGGCCGCCTGGCCCGAGCGGGTGGTCGAACGCCGCCGTTATCCCGCCGCGCCAACCCAGGGGACCCCTGCCCGGGTCTGACCGGGCCGCTCGCCACATGATCCCCACCCGCAAAACAGTCCTGTCCCTGGGGGCCGGCGCGCTCGCCGCCGGCCTATTGTTTTTTTCCGCCCAAGCGCAGGAGCCGACGCCCGTCATCTCTGATGATGGCGTCATCTCTGATGATGGCGTCATCTCTGATGACGCGGTCAATGAGATCGCCAGGGGGATGTACTGCCCGGTCTGTGAAAACGTCCCGCTGGACGTCTGCCCGACCCAGGCCTGCCACCAATGGCGCGAGACGATCCGGCAGCTGCTGTCTGAAGGCAAGACGGAAGCGGAGATCAAGGCCTATTTCGTCGAGCGCTACGGGGACGTGGTACTGGCCGAACCACCCAGGCAGGGGTTCAACTGGCTGGTCTATGTTGTGCCGCCTGTCGTGATCCTGGCCGGCGCAATCGCCTTGTTCAGGATGATGCGGAAGTGGCGAGTGGAGGTCGAACAGACCGGTGAGCCCGGCGTCGTGCCGGCGCCAAAGGACGATTACGTTCGGCGGCTGGAAGAGGAGTTGGAGCGGCGTTCCTGATGCCGGCCGTCCTGCTGGTCCGCCACGCCGAGAACGATTACGTCCGCAAAGGTCGCCTGGCCGGGCGGCTGCCGGGGGTCCACCTGAACGAACGCGGCCGGGTGCAGGCGGAGAAGCTGGCCGAGGTCTTGAAGGACGTCCCGGTCAAGGCGGTCTACAGCAGCCCGCTCGACCGGACGCTGGAGACGGCCGAGCCGATCGCCGCCGCGCACGGGTTGGCTGTTATCGAGCGCCCCGGTTTGATCGAGCTGGATTTTGGGGATTGGGAAGACAAGACCCTCAAAGCGCTCCGGCGGCGGAAGCTCTGGCAAACGGTCCAGCAGCGCCCCTCTTTGATGCGGTTTCCCGACGGAGAGACCTTTGCAGAGGCCCAGCTCCGGGTCGCCGCCGAGATCGATACGCTGCACCGGCTCCATAAACCGAAAGACCTGATCGTCTGCGTCTCGCACAGCGACCTGATCAAGCTGGCCCTGGCGTATTTCCTCGGTCTCCCGCTGGACCTGTTCCAAAGGATCATGATCGCGCCGGCATCGATCTCGACGCTTTTGTTCGGGGAGGGGCAGGTCCAGGTCGCCAACATGAATCAAACGGCCCGGGGAAAAAATAATGTATCAGGATCGAAGACCTGAACGGTGCGGTGGGGCCAGGCCCCACCGCACCGTTCAGGTCTTCGATTCTGGTATACTATTTTTCCTCCTGAGGACCTCATGCCCGAACCCACCGATATCAAACCCGTGAGCCATATCACGGCCGATGCGATCGGCCCCGCAGGCCAGCGGGTGTTCTATCTGCAGGCGCACAAGGGCGAGCGCACCATCACGATGGTCACCGAAAAGTTCCAGGTTCAATCCCTGTCGATCGGGATCGAGCAGTTCCTGGCGGAGATTCACGAGAAATTTCCGGATCTGTCCGAAGCCTCGCATGATTACCACGAGGAAGCCATGCAGATCCACCCGCCGGTGGACCCCGTTTACCGGGTTGGGGAGCTGGCCCTGGGCTACGATGTCGATACGGACCTGGTCATCCTGGTCACAAAGGAAATCCTGGCGGAAGAACAGGACGCCGAGGAGGGCCGCGTGATCCGCCTGTGGTGCACCCGCAGCCAGCTCCGCGCCCTGGCGCACTGGGGACTCGAGATCGTCTCGCGCGGCCGGCCGGAGTGCCCTCAATGCGGAGCACCGATGAACCCGGGCGAGGTGCATTTCTGCCCGAAGAAGAACGGGCATCGTACGGATTAGATGCGGAAAAAACGCATGGCACGGCGTGGCTGCGCCACGCCGTGCCATGCGTTTTTTCCGAAATGATCGAACCTGTTATGAACCCCGTCATCATTCTCAACACCGGCGAGATCGCCCTCGAGGGCGAATTCCTTTGGGGCTCGAACCACACCCTGCTCGTCCACGTCGACTGCGGGGAAGCACAGGTAAAGGCCGTCTACAAGCCCACCCGCGGCGTCCGGCCATTGTGGGATTTCGACCCCCCGACCCTGGCCCAACGGGAGGTGCTGGCCTACCGGGTCAGCGAAGCGCTCGGCTGGCGGCTCGTACCGCCCACCGTGCTGCGCCGGAATGGGCCGCTCGGTGCGGGATCGCTGCAGCTGTATATCGAGCACGACCCGGAATACCATTACTTTAACTTCTCGGAGGTGGACCGGCTGCGGCTGCGTCCCGCCGCCGCCTTCGATGCCTTGATCAACAACGCCGACCGCAAAGGCGGCCACTTTATCCTCGATCATGACGGGCACATCTGGCTGATCGACCACGGGATCTGCTTCCACGAAGAGCCCAAGCTGCGGACCGTGCTGTGGGATTTCGCGGGCGAATCCATCCCGGACGAACTGGCCGCCGATCTGGCTACCTTCGCCGAAGCATTGGCTGCGGATGCGCCGGCCAGCGGTGCGATCCGGCCCCTCATGACCCCCCGGGAATACGAAGCCCTGTGCCGGCGGGCCGAGCGGCTGGCGGCCGGAAAGGTTTTCCCCCGGCCGCCGCGCGACGTCCGGCCGTATCCATGGCCGCTGGTATAGAATCGTGAAAAAACATCCCCTCTTGATCGTTATCTCCGGCCCCTCCGGCGTCGGGAAGGATTCGGTTCTTAAAGGCTTGAAGGGCCGCGATCTTGGGCTCCATTTCGTGGTGACGGCGACCAACCGGGCCCCGCGTCCCGCCGAGCAGGACGGAATCGACTATTTCTTCGTTTCGACCGATGCTTTTATTGAGATGATCGAAGCCGATGCGCTGATCGAGTACGCCCAGGTCTACAACGATTACAAGGGCGTGCCAAAGGCCCAACTGCGGGGCGCCTTTGCGAGTGGTAAGGATGTCATCATGCGGGTCGACGTCCAGGGTGCCTCGACCCTGCGGGCAAAATACCCGGGTGCCCTCCTGATCTATCTGACCGCCTCGGAAGAAGACCTGCGTTCCCGTCTGCGGGCGCGCGGCGACGACGACGACGATGCGCTCCGGCTGCGGGTCGCAATGGCCCGCAAGGAGATCAACCGCCTGCCGGATTTCGACTATATTGTGGAGAATGCCGATGGGAAGCTGGAAGAGACGATCGACTCGATCGTCGCCATCGTCCGGGCCGAGCACCTCAAAGTTGCCCACAGGGAGGTATCCTTGTGAACGACCTGGACCGTCGAGACAACCCGGTCGAACCGGCTCCCGAGCCGGAGGTCGTTCCAAATGAACCGGTGGCCCCGCTGGAAGTGCTGCCGTCCGACCTGCCGCAGCATACACCCTGGATCACGTACACGATCCTGGCGCTGACCGTCCTGGTGTACATCGCTCAGCAGGCTTCCGCGTTCCTTTACGGGGTCGATATCCCCGCCGGGGTGGGGATGAAGATCAACGAACTGATCGCCCGCGGCCAGTTCTGGCGGCTGTTGACGCCGATGTTGTTGCACGGGGATCTGCTGCATATCGGGTTCAATATGTACGCCCTGCACGTGATCGGTCCGAACCTGGAACTCTATTTCGGTCGTTTCCGCTTTATCCTGCTCTACCTGCTGAGCGGTTTTTCCGGTAACGTCCTTTCGCTGGCCTTCACCGAGCAAAACTCTCTCGGGGCTTCGACGGCGATCTTCGGACTGCTGGCGGCGCAAGGCGTGTTTGTCTACCAGAACCGGGAGATGTTCGGACAGGGCAGCCGGGCGATCCTGAACCGGATCCTGTACCTGGGGCTGATCAACCTGGTGATCGGCCTGCAGGCGCGGATCGACAACTGGGGGCATATCGGCGGCTTGCTGGGGGGATTGGGTTATGCCTGGATCGCCGGTCCGCTGCTCACCTGGGAGGGCCTGTACCCGCGGATCCAGCTGGTCGACCGCCGCGGCGCAACCGAAACGCTGGCTGCGACACTCGTCGTGGGAGTTGTGTTTGGAGTCATCGTGATCGCCGTGCTCCTACTGCGAATCTCGTGATCCCGTAAATGACAGGTGGGCGGCGGAGCGGCGATCGAGATCGCC
>DATKDL010000214.1:0-13118 GCA_035512695.1 Anaerolineales bacterium
GCCCGATCGGCGACCGGTGCGAATGGCGCCTGCCCGCCCGAGAGCGCGTTCAGCAGGGGGACGGTCATCAGGTTCGTTACCAGCGCCACGACGACGATGATCGTGAAGGTCACACCCGTGATGATCTGGGCCTGCAGCCCGATCAGACCGGCGACGAGGACGAGCAGCCCTCGCGTGTTGAACAGCGCCCCCAGGACGCCGGCCTCGCGCAGCGTGATGCCGAATGCCCTGGCCGGGAGGGCGGCGAGGAATTTGCTGCCGATCGCGCCGGCCAGCATGAGGGCGATCGCCGGCAGCGTGTCCGCGGTCATCAGTTTCAGGTCGGCCTGGAACCCGGCCATGGCAAAGAAGATCGGCAGAAAAAGGATGGTTGTAAAATCCCTGACTCGGGCGGTGAGGCTTGCGCGCAGCGCGCGGTTCGCCGGAAGGATCATCCCCCACAGGAACCCGCCGATCATGGCGTTGATACCGAGTAGATGGGCGATCAAGGCATAGACGATCAGCCCTCCGAAGCACAGCGCCAGCCGATCCCCGGCGACCGACTCCCCCGGCAGAACCCGCCGGAGAATGGGACGCACCCCGAACCAGGACAGGCCGACGAAACCGAAAACGAGGACCGTTTGGACCAGGAAATCTCCGAGCCCGCTCGCCGTCGCGACCGCCGCGGCGAAGGAGATGTAGCTGAACATCAGGATCGACATGATCCCGGTCGATGCGATCCCCAACGAACCCATCCGCGTGTTCAGCTCTCCGCGCTCCATCAGGATATGCGCCATCACCGGGAACGCCGTGACGGACAGCGCCGCCCCGATAAACAGGGCAAAGGGGAGCAAATCTGTGGCGGCAGGGCCGGCGTAGACAGGCGTGAACAGGAGGCGGGCGATCGGAAAACCGGCCAGCGCCGGGATCAGGACGCCCAGGACGGCCAGCAGTCCGGCCTGCGAACCGCGCCCCTTCGTCTGCTCCAGGTCATACTCGACACCCGCGATGAACATGAACAGCGCCAGCGCCAGGGTCGCAACGGCGCCGAGGATGGGACGGACCTCGGCTGGGACAACGATCAGCGAGAGCTCCTGTCCAAGGAGGGTCGGCCCCAGGAGAAGTCCGGCGACGATCTCTCCCACCACCCGCGGCTGCCCGACCGTCTCCGCAAGCATGCCCATGACGCGGGCCAACAGCAGGATGATGGAAACAGACAACAGAAAATATCCCACAAGGTCGATATTGGACATATACAGTTCCCAAAGTGTGGCCTGCAGCGGCGTCAGACCCCGGACAGCAGGCGACCCATCACAGGGCCATCGCCTTAAACGCGCGCGGGAAATTATATCTGTAGTCGCCTCGTTGCGCGTCGTTTTCTTAATCGCCGATCCAAAAATTGCTTCCGTAAATTGCCGTAAATTGGGTCTTGACAAAGCGATCCGCCCTCTGTAATATATCTGCAGCGGATATATATCCGCTGCAGATATAATCAAATCAGGAGCCTTATGAATACGACCACAACTCCCGATTCCTTCCTCCCCCTCACTCCAGCCGTCTTCCACATCCTCCTGGCCCTCGCCGACGGCGAGAAGCACGGCTACGCCATCATGCAGGAAATCGAGGCGATCTCGCACGGCCAGGTCAAAATGGGACCGGGGACGCTTTACGGCTCGATCAAACGCATGCTGGCCGCCGGCTTGATCGAGGAGGCCGACGAGCGGCCCGACCCGGAACTGGACGACCAGCGCCGCCGCTACTACCGGCTGACCGGGTTGGGCGGGAGCGTCGTCGAGGCCGAATCCCGCCGGCTGGCCGCGCTGGTGACGCTGGCGCGATCGAAAGAAGTGCTGACGGTTGGTTTGCTGGTTGAAAGTTGAAGGTTAAGAAAATTGAATTGCCACCCGGGAGGCGGCGATGAACCCGCAGACGGCGGACCCCCTATCCATCCAGGTATCCAGGCAAATTTACCGTCTTCTTTTGAAGGCGTACCCGGCCGCCTTTCGCGGTGAATACGGCCGGCACATGGCGCAGGTCTTCCGGGACGCCTGCCTTCACACGCACCGCCAGTCCGGGCCGGCCGGTTTCCCCGCCCTGTGGGCGCTGACGATCTTCGACTGGTTCAAGACTGTGATCGAGGAGCAGGTGAATCGTGCGACCTGGATGACGCGGGCGAAGCTGACCCGCCTGGCCGGTTGGGCTTTGATCACCGGGCCGATCGCCCTCATCACCGGTCTGGGCGATCCCACCGACTATCGTCGGATGTACGCTGCCATTTTTGGGCCGCCCGCGCATCTGGGTTGGCAGGAGGTGTACCGGTTTGCTTCGGAAACGGTTCCTTACGCGCTGGCGTTGATGGGGATGGGCCTCATCTCTTTTGGTATCGTGGGGTTTTATCTGGCGTACCGCGAGAAAGTGGGGCGGATCGGGCGTCTGGGTCTAACCCTCAGCGCCGCCAGCTCGGTCGTTTCGGTGCTTGGGGGCGCCTACTCCATCACGGGCGCTGAAGCGTGGTGGATGATTTTTTTAGCAGGCTTTCTGCTCACGTTCCTTTTCCTGGCGGTCTTCGGGGCTGCCGCCATCCACGAGAACCCCCTGCCCCGCTGGAATGCCCTGCCGCTGTTCACGGGTCTCTGGTTTCCCGGTACGCTTGCGCTCGGGCTTATTCTCGTAAACGACGAATCGCCATATTTCCTGGTGCTGCCCATGGCCGTTTCCCTGCTCGGTTTGGCCGGGTTAGGCTATGTGCTGCAGTCCGGGCCCAGCGCAGAACCCACAGCCGCGCGATGAAGTTGCAGTGGTTCAAACCAGTGAATCGATGAACGCCTCCGGAGCTGACCCACACCCTATCCGGGCTTCCACCCGCATTTATACCGTGCTGCTTTCCGGTTATCCGCGATCCTTCCGGCAAGCGTATGGCGCGCACATGGCCCAGGTGTTTCGCGATGCCTGCCTGGACATCCACAGGCGGTCGGGGTTATCCGGTCTGTCAATGCTATGGATGCACACGCTGTTTGATTGGTTCAAAACCGTCATCGAAGAGCAATTGAATCGAGGCACGGAGATGACGCGTGCAAAATTCATCCGATTGAGCGGCTGGGCCATGATCCTGGGCGCGGTCACGTTCTGGATCAGCGTGCACGCCGACGAAACAAACATCCGGGAGCGCCTCTACCGGATTGCCGGCCCGCCCGTCACCCGGGCGGAATTTGACCGCTACGTTTCGATCTCCCAGAGCGTTGGCCTCGTCCTGGCCCTGCTTGGGATCCTCCTGCTGATCGCTGGTGTTCAAGGGCTGAGGTTGCGCTACGGGGACCGCTCTACCAGGCTGGGCCGTGAAAGCCTGGCGCTTTCGATCGCCGGCGGGATCACTGCCGCCGGAGCGTTTCTCGGGCTTCTTTTCAGCGACGCACTCTGGGTTGTTATTATTCTCGGCATGGCCGTTCAGTTTGGTTCGCTGGCCGTGTTTGGAATCGCGGCCATGAGAGAACGAATCATGCCCCGTTGGAACGCCCTTCCCCTGGTCGGCGGGCTGTATTTCCCGCTGTCCCTGCTCGCCAGCCTGGTCTTCGGCTGGCTCACCGGCGGCAGCTGGATGACCCTGCCGGCCTGGCTGGAGACCGGGCTGGTGAGCCTGTCTCTTGCCAGCCTGGTCCTGCTAGGTTTTGAGGTGCAGCGGGATCAGGGGCTGGTCGCAAGCGGTGATTAGTGGTCAGTATTCAGTATTCGGTATTCGGTTTTCAATATTCATCCGTCCTGGAGGACCCATGAACGCTTATAAATCTACCCTGTTTTTTATCTTTCTGATGCTGCTGGTTTCCGCCTGCAGTTCAAACGACCCGCAGGTTACCTTCACAAATGTGAATGATGGGGACACGGTCTCCTCGCCCGTGCACCTGGAATGGGGCGCCGAGAACTTCACCATCGAGCCGGCCGGCGAGGTCAACGAAGCGGCCGGGCACCTGCACATCATGGTGGATACGCCCTGCATCGTGGCCGGCGAGGTCGTCCCGAACGATGAGACCCATCTCCACTTCGGCAAGGCTCAGACCGAAGTCGACCTCGAGCTCTCTCCCGGGGAGCACACTCTCTGCCTGCAGGCGGCCGACGGTGAGCACCGGGCGCTCGCGGGCGATGGGATGACGCAGGTGATCGAGGTCACGGTCGAATAGGGTGGAAAGGCTTGCCCGATATTCCTGGATGATCCTCGCCGCGGTCGGGCTGCTCTTTATCGGCTGGGGCGTCCACCAGATCGTCAACATCCCGCGCTTCCCGGCGGATCACTGGGACTGGCTGACTGCCGATCCGGATGTGCTCGAGTACATCAAGTTCTGGTTCCAGATCCACGGTGTCTGGACCCTGGCCAACGGGCTCTTCTTTACCCTGACCGCCGCGTCCGGCTTCCGGCTCGGGGAAGCCTGGAGCCGGTGGGCCCTGGCCTACCTGCCTGTCCACATCGCCCTGCTGACCGTCCGTTTCTACTGGCTGGCGATCATCACGATCCCGATCATCATCATCTGCGTCCTGGCACTGCGCGGCGGCTGGAAGAATGCCGCCCCTGGCGAGGGAATCTCTCCATCAGGCCGCGGCTGGATGTTCTTCATCCCGGTCGCCCTCGTGATCCTCTATTATGCCTACGACAACCTGTTCGTCATCCCTGCCCTCGATCCGAACGATCCGGAACGCGGCTGGGGTTGGCTGACCACCGATCCGGCCGTCATCGACTACATCAAGTTCTATTTCCGCAACCTTGGGCTGCGTGTGCTCTCGATCGGGCTGCTGACCCTCATGACCGCCTGGTTCGGGCTGCGGCAGGGTTCCCGCTCGGCCTGGCGGATCTTATGGATCATCCCTGGGTTATTCCTGGCGCACCTGTTTTTCTGGCCCTGGCTCGCACCGGCCCTGGCCGGGCTGGCGCTGCTGGCCGGAGCGGGACTGGCGTTTTCGTACCCAAAACGGATCGGGATGCAAAATGAATAAGCTATCCTTGCTCGTCCGGCCGGGACCGTCTACCGGCTGTGGTGCAGCTCACATCTTGGCCCCCCGGGAAAGGCGGGGGCGCTGGGACTGCTGGCGGGGATGGTTCTCTGGATCACCGGCGCGGTGTTGACCGGCGTAGGTGCGGGATGGGGGTGGTTTTCTTTCTCAGGTGACAGTCACCTCCCCGAGGAGTCAGCATGAACTGGCAATCCACCATCACGATCCACCGCCCGGTCGAAACCGTCTTCGCCTTCGTCACCGATGCCGAAGGCGGCACGAAATGGCATCGCGCCAACCGTATCACACCGGTCTCCCCCGGCCCGATCCAGCTCGGTTCGACCTACCGCGTCGAAGGCCGGTTCCTGTTCTGGACCTTCGACAGCCTCTCCGAAGTCACCGCCTTCGAGCCGGACCGGCTGGTCGAATACAGTTCGGACGCCGGGATGTATGCGTACACCTTGCGCTATGAGCTAGAACGAACCGAGAGCGGGACACGCTTTACGGAAATCGGCGTGGCGAACCCGAAAGGGATGCTCAAATTCGCCATCCGGCTGTTTGCCGGCGGGGCGAAGAGGAACAGCAAGCGCGGGTTGGAATTGCTGAAGACGGAATTGGAGTCGTAGAAACGCTTGCACCTCTACCAGGCGTACGGGTTCTCGCTCCGGGCGTCCCGAACTTCCTGCACCAGGGAGAACACATGTCTAAACAAACGTTGGGTTTACTGGCCGCGATCGCTGCCTCGCTTGCGCTCCTGATCACCCTCCCCTTCACGCTGGCTTATTTCCTGGCGTATGATGATCCGACCGCCTGGATGTGGGAGCTGATCCATAATTCCGGGCCGCTGCTCAAATTCGATTCCCGGTCGGTGGTTTATGCTACGTATGGGAAGTTGTATTCCACCCTGCTTCCGCTGACCGCGCCGGCCTTTTTCTATCTCGACCGGAATTTCGGCCCCGGCCGCGATTCGCGCAGCGCGCTTTGGGGTTACCGCCTGCTTGTCGGCGGCATGTTTCTGGGGGCATTGGGGATCATCGGGGATTATTGGCCGGCGCAGGACAGCTGGTGGATCGGCGCAGGGTTCATGGCGGAAATGATCGGGATCCTGCTGATCTGGATCGGTTCCCTTTTGTATGGTCGTACACTGCAGAAAACGGATGGTTTGGGGAAACGAATTGGTTTGGGCTGGATGCTGGTCCCGGCAGGCGGGATCCTTGGATTGACCGTCCTGGGTCACATCCCCAGTGGACCGCTGCTTGGATACGCCGGTTTCTGGCTTGTAATCGGCATGAGGTTATTAACGCCAGGCGCCCTTCTCGAAAATTCCGGGCCGATTTCGCGTCCATGACCTCCCCTGCATATTCCATCCGCCTGATTCGATATGGATGGGTATTGTGGGCCGTATCCATCCTGGCCGCCGCGGCCTGCTCCGGCGGCCCCGCCGGCGTCCCGCGCGAACCGGTCGACACCGCCCGCCTGACGATCTATCACAACGGCACCCTCCTCACGATGGAAGACGCCGTCCCGGTGGCCCAGGCGATCGCGATCCGGGGCGAGAAAATCGAGGCCGTCGGCACGGATGCCGAGATCCTGGCCCTGGCGGACGATTCCACTTCCCTGGTCGACCTCGCCGGCCGCACCCTGATGCCCGGCTTCGTCGACGCCCACACCCACCTGCTCAACGACGCCCGTTCGCGCAATATGAGCCTCGACCAGGCCCAGTACCAGGCGCTCCGTAACGGGATCACGACGCTCGGAACCCTCTACGTCGACGAAGGCTTTCTGCGGGTAATCCGGGATTTTGCAGACGCCGGCTTTCTCCGCGTGCGGACCGGCCTCTACCTGGTCGCCACCGATCCCTGTGGGAAAACCCTGGGTGACTGGTGGACCGAACACCCCCCGACCAACACCGCCGGGGAGATGCTGCGGATCAACGGGGTCAAGCTCTTCACCGACGGCGGCTCGTGCGGCCGGGTCGCCCTCAGCTTCGAGCTTGAGCCGGGCCTGGGCACCGGCGATCTGTGGTTCGCCCAGGATGAATTGAACGCCCTGGTCGCCGAGGTTGACGCGGCCGGCTACCAGGCCGCCATCCACGCCATCGGCGACCGGGCCGTCCACCAGTCGCTCAACGCCATCGAGGCCGCCCTGGCCGACCGGCCCAACGACCTGCGCCACCGGATGGAGCACGTCAGCGTAATCGCACCCGAGGATCTCCCCCGCTTCGGCGAACTGGGCGTGATCCCGGTCCTGATGGGCGAATACCCCAGCTGCACCCCGTATGGCCCGCCGATCCCTGAGAGATTCGGCTCCTGGGAATGGCCCTGGCGGGGGCTGCGAGAGACCAACCCGGACCTGCCGCTGGCCTGGCATTCGGACGTCCCTTTCCAATCGATCAACCCCTTCGACCACCTGCTCGGTTTTGTCACCCGGATCGACCTGGCCGGGCGGGCGGTCTGCCCGCCGTTCCCATGGCTGGTAGAGAACACGCTCACGGTGGAGCAGGCGCTTTCGATCATGACGATCCAGTCAGCCTATGCCCTGAACCGGGAAACCGAAGTGGGCAGCCTCGCACCCGGCAAGTACGCCGATCTCATCGTCCTGGCGAATGATCTCCTGTCGGCCGAACCGGCGCGCCTGGCCGAAAACCAGGTGCTGCTGACCGTCGCCGGCGGGCGGGTCGAATATTGCTCGAACGGCAACCCCGATCTGTGCCCTGGCTTCGCCAACCGCGCCCCCGCGCTCCTCCCCGACCTCCGGCCGCCGGTCCCCGTGCGCTGGCTGGTCCTGGCGCTGTTCGTGGCCGTCCCGCCGGTCGCCATGTTCGCCCGGCGAAGGCATCCGCGAACGATCCACCTTCTCGGCGGTCTGGCCGGACTTATCGGCGGGCTGGTGTGGGTTTTCGTCCTGATCCAACAGGAGTGGTTGGAGGACTCGGCATCCTTTTTGCTGATGATGCTGCCGGCTTTTTTCTTCTCGCTTGCCGCGGCCGGGCTGGCTGCGGTATCGCCCCCCGGCCGGTTATCGGGTTTCGGGCTGTGGCTCTCCGTCCTGGGGGCTTGTGCGATCGCAGTCGCTGGCGTGCTGTCAGAATGGTTCCGCCTGGACGCCGTGTGGATCCTGTTCATAATCGGGATCCTGTCTCACACCATCGGGCTGCTCCTGTTCGGGATCGCCAACCTGCGCGCCCGCGCCCTGCCGCGCTGGAACGGGCTGCCGCTTCTGATCGGTCTGTTTGGTGGGCCGGTCCCATTCATCGCCGGCACCTTTCTCGGCGAGAATTCGGATTGGCCGTTTTTGATGCTGATCGGGGTCCTGGGAGGTGGTTGGATCCTGATGGCCTTGCTGCTTCTGAGTCGTTCGAAGGGTTATCGCGCGGGTTCGGCACCGGCACCATGAGACCTCCCCCAGCATGATTCGAAAACTTGCAAAACGTATCGGTCTTGTCCGCCTGGGCACGATCCTCTGGCTGACCACGATCGGGATGATTCTCGCCGGGTTAACGCTGACCGTCGAAAACAGCGCCAGCATCGGAAACCTGGCGTTCCCCGACGATTATTTCGCCATCATCATGCCGCTCGTGAATTCTTCCGTAGGTTTCCTGATCGTTCGTTTCCAACCGCGGCTGGTGATCGGCTGGATGTTCATGGCCCTTGGGGTCCCATTGGCCGTTGGCTACCTGGCCCAGTCGTATGCCATTTACGGACTGATCGCCGAGCCGGCATCCGGGCTTCCGGGTCTTGTGCTCGCCGCCTGGCTGCAGCAGTGGCTTCCATACCTCGCTTTTCCGATCCCCTTTTCGATGCTTTTTATGCTTTTCCCCAACGGGCGGCTGCCCTCCCCAAAGTGGCGCTGGATGTTTGGTATGGCACTGGCGATCCTCATCGTCCAGGTCTTCCAGTCGATGCTCAGCCCGGGACGCATTATGGTTTACATCGCCGGCCGGGAGCTGGCACTGCCGGTCCTCAACCCAACGGGGACCAGAGAACTGGATTTTTTGCTCCCTGTCTTCGATCTCACCTGGTTGATCAGCATTCTTATCATCCTGGTTGGGGCCGTCTCACTCGTGGTGCGCTACCGTACAGCCGGCTGGGCAGAACGCCAGCAGCTCAAGTGGCTGGTGTATTTTATAATCCTGTTCTTCATCTTGCTGCCCGTCTCATTTCTCGGATTCGGAGGCGTGACCATCCTCGGGGGCATCGCCTTCATCTTTATGATCCTGATGCTTCCGGCGGGCACGACGATCGCCATCCTGCGTTACAACCTCTACGGGATCGACGTCATTATCCGCCGCACCGTCCAGTACACCCTGCTGACCGGAATCCTGGCGGTCGTTTACTTCGGAATTGTCCTGGTCCTTCAGACCCTGTTCACCGGGCTGAGCAGCGAGCAGTCCCCGCTCGTCCTCGTGATCTCGACCCTGACGATCGCAGCGCTTTTCAACCCGCTCCGCTTGCGCATCCTGGCGTTCATTGACCGCCGCTTTTTCCGTTCAAATTATGACGCCGAGAAAGTCCTTTCGGATTTTGGCGCCGCCCTTCGTTCGGAAGTCGACCTCGACCATCTCAGCGCGGACTTGCTGACCATTGTCTTTGCGACCATGCGACCGGTGAACGCCAGCCTGTGGGTGAAAAAACCAGGCGACGGGCAAACCCGTATCCTCAAAGACGCCCGTGCCCGGAGGATGACCCCGGAGGCGGCGCAGTCTCCGGCGCTATGAGGCAAACGGGTTCTCGATCCGGACGCCCCGAACCACCCGGCCGGCCTGAAGGTCTTCGGAGTAAAGAACCGCACACCCTCCCTGGATCGCACCCGCCAGGATCAGGGCGTCATAAAACGAATACCCGGTCTCATCCTGGATTTCCAGGGCAGTTTCGTAAAGCGAGAGATCGGGATAGACCTTGCAAAGCGGGTTGAGCACCTTGACCAGGAATTCCCGCGCATCCTCCGCTTTCATCGGCGTGCGGAACTTTTGTTCGGCGACATTCAGAAATTCCTGGACCACCTGGGTGCTGATCACGCCCGCTCCGCTCTGCAAGGCGTCCCGAATCAGCTGGAAAGCGATCGTGCTCTTATACGGCGCCTCGGCGTCAAAAGAATAAACGATGACATGGGTATCGAGAAAGAACTCAGCGCTCATATAACGCTTCCCTGGTGAATTTCCCGCCCGACGAAACATAGTCCAACCGGAATATAATCCACCCCATGACCCTCCCCGATTTCGAACCCCTCATCGAGATCGAAGAAGACACCGATCCGCGGACCGCCGAGGAACCCCTCTACCGCGTCCTGATCCACAACGACGACGTCACCCCGATGGATTTCGTCGTCACCGTGCTGCGCAATATCTTCAAACTCTCCGCCCCGGACGCCGTCGAGGTCATGTATACCGCCCACCACACCGGCCTGGCGCTGGTCCAGATCCTGCCGAAGAGCGAAGCCGAAAGCCGCATCGCCAGAGCGCAGTTTTCGGCGGGGCTGGAGGGGTATCCGCTCAAGTTCAGTATGGAGCCGGAGTAAGCCGGAAATTCAGGGGCGGGCCGGGTTGTACCCGGCCCGCCCCTGAATTTCCGATTTCTTTACGATTACAATAACCGGGGGCTAAAAGACACGATACAAAGAACGATGAACGCCATTACGGAAAAGTCACCACCGCCCTCCTTCAAAATCCTCCAGCGCGCCCTCGGTTATCTGAATACAAGCAGGGGGAAGGTCGTTGGGATGTACGCCACGATGGTCCTGATCCAGGGGATCGTCGTCCTCGTCCCGCAGCTGATCAGCCGGCTGATCGACCGGGGCATCTTCGGCGGCGACCTCGGCTTCCTCAACCTGGCCGTCGCAGGCCTGCTGGGGCTGGCGCTCGTCAGGGGTCTGCTGACCTTCTTCCAGGGCAAATGGTCCGAGGAGGTCTCCCAACAGGTCGCCTTCGATCTGCGCAACGGGATCCAGAACAAGCTCAACGCCCTTTCCTTCTCCTTCCACGACCAGACCGAGGCCGGGCAGATCCTGTCGCGCTCGATCCAGGACGTCGAGCGGATCCGCTTCCTGACCGGGCGGGCCATCCTGCGCCTGATCGAAGGCGTACTCCTGCTGGTCGGTACCGTCGCCATCCTGTTTGCGATGAACGCCAACCTGGCGCTGCTCGTCGCCCTCACGCTGCCGCTGCTGTTCAACCGCGCCCTGGTCTTCGGCCGCCTGCTGCGCCCGCTCACCTTCCGGATCCAGGACCAGCTGGCGGTGCTGACCGCCCAGCTCGAGCAGAACCTGCGCGGCGCCCAGGTCGTCAAGGCCTTCGCCCAGGAGGACCGCGAAACCGAACGTTTCATCGAGCAGAACGAGGCCTGGTTCGACCTCTCCGCCCTGGCCGCCCGGGTCCAGTCGGTCAACGCCCCGCTGCTGTCGCTGATCGCCAACTTCGGGATCGTCTTCATCATCTGGTACGGCGGCCGGCTGGTGAACCTGGGCGAACTGACCCTGGGCGAACTCGTCGCCTTCACGACCTACCTGGCCCAGCTCGTCCGCCCGGTCCACCTGGTCGGGCGGATCATCCCGATTCTCTCGATCGCCACCTCGGCCGGGGAGCGCATCTTTGAGATCCTGGACGCCTTCCCCGATGTCGACGACCGGTCCGACGCCCTCGAGCTTAAGGACCTGCGCGGCGAGGTCCGTTTTGAAAACGTTTCCTTCAGGTACCGCTTCTCCCGCAACATCCTCGAAAACATCAACATCCACGCCCGCCCGGGCGAGATCGTCGCCATGCTGGGGATGACCGGCTCCGGGAAGTCGACGGTCACCAACCTGATCGCTCGCTTCTACGACGTAACCGGCGGGCGCATCCTGATCGACGGGCACGACGTCCGCTCGCTCCTCCTGCACGACCTCCGGCAGCAGATCGGGATCGTCCTGCAGGAGACGGTCCTGTTCGCCGCCTCCGTCCGCCAGAACATCGCCTTCGGCTGCCCGGACGCCACCGAGGACCAGATCGTCGCCGCCGCCCGCGACGCCCAGGCACACGATTTCATCCTGGCGCTGGAGCAGGGTTACGACACCCGCGTGGGCGAACGCGGGGCGACGCTCTCCGGCGGGCAGAAGCAGCGCATCGCCATCGCCCGCGCCCTGCTGACCGACCCGCGCATCCTGATCCTCGACGACGCCACCTCCAGCGTCGACACCGAGACCGAGCGCCGCATCCAGTTGGCCCTCGACCGCCTGATGGAAGGCCGCACGACCTTCGTCATCGCCCACCGCCTCAGCACGATCCGCCGCGCCGACCAGATCCTCGTCCTCGAAGGCGGGCGCATCGCCGCCCGCGGGACGCACGCCGAGCTGCTCGAAACCTCCCGCCTATACCGGGAACTCTACGAGATCCAGCTCCGCCCCCAGGAAAAAGGAGACGAAGAAAGCGGATCCGAACGGCTTCGCCGTTCGGATCCGCTTTCTTCGAAACCATGAGCTTCACCTTCAGCCCCGGCATGGGGCCTCGCGGCGCCATCGACCAGTTCGGCAGCACCCAGGAAGGCGGGCGCGCATTCGACTGGAAGGTCGTCTCCGGGATGCTGCGTTTCCTCCGGCCTTACCGCCGGCACATGCTTGCCGCCCTGCTGCTGATGCCCGTCGTCACCTGGCTTACGCTGGTGACCCCGTACCTGATCAAGGTCGCCATCGATGAGCCGATCGCCCGCGGCGACACAACCGAGCTGACCCGGCTTTCGATCCAGATCGCCCTGGCGTTTCTTGGCCTGTACGTTTCGACCGCCGCCCAACAGTACCTGCTCTCCTGGGTCGGGCAGCGCGTCCTGACCGACCTGCGCGAGGCCATGTTCCGCCACCTGCAGCGGCTTTCGCTGGCCTATCACGACCGCCACATCGTCGGCGTGACGGTCTCGCGGGTGATCAACGACGTGGCCGTGATCAACGACCTGCTCACCCAGGGCCTGGTCTCGCTGCTCGGCGATCTGCTCGTGCTGATCGGGATCGTCATCGTCATGCTGCAGATGAACCCCCGCCTGGCGCTCTTAACCTTCATCGTTCTGCCG
Source organism: Anaerolineales bacterium (assembly GCA_035512695.1). Classification (GTDB taxonomy): domain Bacteria; phylum Chloroflexota; class Anaerolineae; order Anaerolineales; family JABWBV01; genus DATDOR01. Next base: position 12,990 of record DATKDL010000214.1, read on the forward strand.
CTGATGGCGGCGCTGACGACCTGGTTTTCCCGCCGGGCCAAGGGCGCCTTCCGCGAGACCCGCTCGACGGTCGCCAACGTCGTCGGCCGCCTGGCGGAGAACATCGACGGGATGCGGGTCATCCAGGCC
>DATKDL010000215.1:0-12312 GCA_035512695.1 Anaerolineales bacterium
ATCGTTCTGCCGCTGATGGCGGCGCTGACGACCTGGTTTTCCCGCCGGGCCAAGGGCGCCTTCCGCGAGACCCGCTCGACGGTCGCCAACGTCGTCGGCCGCCTGGCGGAGAACATCGACGGGATGCGGGTCATCCAGGCCTTCGCCCAGGAGCGGGCCATGGAGCAGAAGTTCCAGGCCGTCAATCGGGAGAACCGCGACGCGCACGTGGCCGCCATGACCCTCTCGTTCATCTTCCTCCCGGCGATCGAGTTCCTAGGCATCCTCGCCACGGCCATTGTGCTCTGGTTCGGCGGCCGCGCGGTCACGGGCGGGACCGTGACCCTGGGCGTGATGGTCGCCTTCCTGGCCTACGTCACCCGCTTTTTCCAGCCGATCCAGGAGCTCAGCCAGATCTACACCATGCTCCAGTCGGCCATGGCCGGCGGGGAGAAGGTCCTGGAGCTGCTCGCCGAGCCGCCCGAGGTGGACGACCCCGTCCTGGAAGAAGCCGCGGACGCCGTCGAGCTGCCGCGGGTGCGCGGCAGGATCGAGTTTGAGGGGGTCCGCTTCCGCTACCGGGAGGACGCCCCCGAAGTCCTGCACGGGATCGACCTGCGGATCGAACCCGGACAGACGGTTGCTTTTGTCGGCCCCACCGGAGCCGGCAAGAGCACGATCTCCCGGCTGATCCAGCGCTTCTACGACGTCGATGAAGGCGCGATCCGGATCGACGGCGTCGACATCCGGACCGTCACCCAGGTCTCCCTCCGCCGCCAGACCGGCCTGGTCCCGCAGGACCCGTTCCTGTTCTCCGGTACGATCGCCGAGAACATCCGCTTCGGCCGCCCGGAGGCGGACCTTGCAGCGGTCAAGACTGCTGCAAGGTTGGCCAACGCCCACGACTTCATCCTGGGGACCCCGGACGGCTACGAGACCCGCGTCCTGGAAGGCGCCGCCAATATCTCCGTCGGGCAGCGGCAGCTGATCTGCATCGCCCGGGCCGCCCTGGTTGACCCGGCCATCCTGATCCTTGACGAAGCCACCGCCAGTGTCGACAGCCTGACCGAAATGCTGATCCAGTCCGCGCTTGAGAAGCTGCTGGCCGGGCGCACGGCGATCGTCATCGCCCACCGCCTGAGCACGATCCGGAACGCCGACCGGATCGTCGTGATCGACGACGGGCGGATCGTGCAGGAGGGGCGGCATGAGGAGTTGGTGGAGGTGGAGGGGCTCTACCGCAGGCTGTACGATCGGCAGTTTTCGGAAAATGGGAAGGAAGATCAGATCGGGCGGAAAGGCTCGCAGTGAAATTTGATTACAATGAGACTTCAGGGAACGCTCGAGCTGATAATCTCTGGTAAAGGATGGATAGGTGCCTATGCGTGGAATAAAATATATCTCATGGGTTCCTCCGGGAGGGTATGCTGATGCGGCAAAAGCATATATGCTGGGGCTCGCTGCAGAAGGGATTCCGGTTACCTGGCTACCGACGGTGTGGAATGGTCGGACCCCGGGCGGATTCGAGCCGTTCACCGGGGAAGATGTTGGCGATCCTGACCTGGCTCCGTTCTGCAACCGGCGGATTGACTACGATACGGTCATCATCCACACGGCCCCGGAACTCTACTCGTATTTTGTCGAGAAAGAGGAGGGGAAACGAATTACCGGCATGACCGTCTGGGAGACCGACCGACTGCCGGAATTCTGGCTGCCGTTGATCGATCAGGTCGAACACATCATCGTCCCTTGTCAATGGAACAAGGACGTTTTCCTGCGTTCCGGAGTGCGCCGGCCGGTCGATGTGATCCCGCATATCCTGGTCGATCGCAGCGCCGTGGAGCGCAGCAAATCGCTGGGTATTCGAAAGGGGGATTACGTCTTCTACACGATCGGGGATTGGTCACCGCGCAAGGCAGTCTGGAAAACGGTGCGGGCATACCTGGACGCATTCACGTCCCGGGATCCCGTCGTCCTGGTCGTCAAGACATCCCGGCTGGATGAGACCAGGTTTGTGAAGCGGAGGTTTTTGGGGAGAAGGATATTCCTGACACATCTCTCGATCTTCAGCCTGTGCCGAGGCTATCGACAACCGGCCCGAATCAAGCTCATCCCCCGGCAGATCAGCGACGGGAAGATCAACGCGCTGCACGAGCGGGGCGATTGCTTTGTGTCGCTGACGAACTCGGAGGGCTGGGGGCTCGGTGCTTTCGATGCCGCCGGGGCTGGCAACCCCGTTATCATGACCGGCTACGGCGGGCAACTCGATTTCCTGCCCCCGGACCTTGCCTACCTCGTTGACTTCGATATTGTGCCGGTCGTGGGAGGAAAATTTCAACGCTCATATTCGAATAAGCAGAATTGGGCGGCAGCGAAACTTGACCACGCATCACGACTCTACCGGCACGTCTTCGAGAACCGCGCGGAGGCCCGCAGAAAAGGACGGAAGCTGCAGGAATTCGCCAGGATGAATTTCAGTCCGAAGAAGGTCGTGTCCCAGCTGATCGAGGCGCTATCTTAAACAAGGATCATGATCCCAAACCTGTTTCATTTTATCTTCGGACTGAAAAAGCAGAGCGAGGCGTTTCACCTCGCGCACTATCTGTGCATCGAATCCTGCCTACAGGTAAACCAGCCTGATGCCGTATATTTTTATTATTATTACGAGCCTTTCGGGAAGTATTGGGAGCTGATCCGTCCGAAGATCATCCCTGTCCGGGTTGACCTTGTCCCATTTGTTTCCAGGTATAAATACAGCGATCTGTCGCTTCGGAAATTCCGCTACGCACACCAATCGGATTTCATCAGGCTTGAAAAACTGGTCGAGCACGGCGGTGTGTATGCGGATATCGACACGATTTTTATCAACAAACTCCCCGCCCGGCTTTTTGAACAGTCCACCGTGTTGGGCCGGGAGCCGGACATCATCGATACGAAAACCGGCCAGCTGACCCCTTCGCTGTGCAATGCGTTCATCATGGCGGAGAAGCAGGCCGGGTTCGCAGCCACATGGCTGGCCCGCATGGAAGAGACCTTCGACGGCAGCTGGAGCAACCATTCTACGCTGCTGCCGATGCGCCTGAGCAGTGAGATCCCGGACCAGGTTCACATCGAACCGGTGCGCTCGTTTTACCTGCATCCACCCAGCCGGGAGGGGATCCACAACCTGTTTACGAACTTCGTACAGGACACCGAAGGGGTTTACAGCTTCCACCTCTGGGCTCACCTGTGGTGGTCGGAAACTCGGATCGACTTTAGCACTTTTCATGCCGGTCTGTTGACGGAGGATTACATCCGGAATAAGGACACGACTTACAGCCTGGTTGCCAGGCAGTTCCTGCCGAAACCCAAAAAGGTGAACGGAACGGGGAGCCGGCGAGGCCTGCAGCTGCAGAAAACTCGGCCTGGTCAGCCCGGGTCCGTGCGGCTGCAGGACCGCATCCATAAACTGCGCGCCTATCTGTGGATATTGCTCAAGATCGCCGGGTTCACAGTCCTCCCCAATGCGGTCATTCCGAACGCAGAAGGACACCTGCGTTACGCGAAGAGCCAGCGTCTGTACCACCTGACAAAGAGACGCATCGAGGCGAGCAACCACATCGAGGCAGCAATCGTCGCCCAAATCGCGATGTGGGATGAATATGGTGTGATGAACGAACGGTTTGCGGCAGAAGACGTCGTTCTCGACATCGGCGCGCATATAGGCACCTTCAGTTATCTTTGCTATATGCTCGGCAGCCGGCGGATTCATGCATTCGAGCCGGAGCCGGCGAACTATGCCCGGTTGGAATCCAATCTCGGACGTTTGAAAGGCGTCCACCTGAACGAGCAGGCGGTTTTTCGGAGCGACCGGCAGTCCGGCGAGACAATGCTGCATTCAGGCCCTCAGTTTGAAAATACAGGGGGCGGCGGCATCCTGATGGGCGGACGCTTGTTTGACGTGGATCACCAGCGTATCGTGGATCAGACGCTGCCGTCACCGGTCAATGTCTACACGATTGCCCTGGATGATGTCCTCTCCCGGTTTGAGACCGTCAGGCTTATGAAAATTGATTGTGAAGGCAGCGAGTTTCCGATCCTGCTGACGAGCGGTGCGCTGCAAAAGGTGCAGCGGATCATCGGCGAATATCACGAGGTGAGTGCCGAGAATATGGCGCTGGTCGATCCGGCCGCCAGGCTCGCCGGTCAGGATACCTTTTTCGCACAGGCGCTTTTGGACCGGCTGACGGAATTCGGCTTCAAGGCCCGGTTAAATGCGGCGGGACCGCATATCGGCAAGTTTTTTGCCCATCGATAATACAAGCGGATTAAATGCGATGTTCCTGCCGTTATGCCGGTCCTTGCTGCGGTTGAGTGTGAATGAATTTCGACCTTTTTGAAACCGTCGATGTGTGTCCGGTGTGCGGTAGCGCGGATTTCGCCGTGGTTTATCACCCAGATATCAACCGGTGCGAGCGCTGCGAGATTACCTTCCGCAGTCCGCGTCCGACGCAGGCGGAGATCAAACGGTCTTATGATTCTGGCGCAACATTTGCCAGCTGGCGGCTGGAAACCGGGATCCGTGAGATCCTTTTCCGAAAGCGGCTGGATCTCATCCTGCCTTTCAAGGCAGGCGGCGATCTGCTCGACGTAGGTGCCGGCGACGGCCATTTCCTCGAAATTGCCCAGGAAAAATTCAGCGTATCGGGGACCGATCTGAGCAGTACTGCCGCGCGTTTCGCAAGCGAGCGCGGGCAACAGGTCGCAATCGGGCAGCTGCACGATCTGGATTTCCCGGAAAACTGGTTTGATGTGATCACGATGTGGCACGTCCTGGAGCACGTGCCCGCTCCAGGGGAGGTGCTGACTGAAGCTCGCCGGCTTCTCAAATCGGACGGTATTTTTGCGGCTGCGGTCCCCAATGAGGAGAATTTCCTGTTCAAGGAGCGTATAAAGGCCCGCATCGGGCGCCGGACGAACCCCAACCCGTTCGGCCGCATCCAATGGGGGCAGGAGATCCATCTGACGCATTTCCAGCCGCGGACGTTGCGGTCGGTCCTGGCGCGTTTCGGCTTCGAAACGGTTGTATTCGGCGTGGATGATGTTTACATCGATCGGAGCGCCGGCAACCTGGTCCGTTTGGCGATGCAGCGGTTCATCAACGGGCTGGTCGGCTGGCATTTTTCCCGCGCAATGGTTGCGGTTTGTCGGAAAAGCCGATGAGCGAAATGCCCAGGCTGCTCTTCATCACGCCCGTTTTCCCGAGCCGGACCGGCAACGGTCTTTCCATGCGCACCCGGAACTTCTACGAGGTGCTGAAGGAAACATATGAGATTCACTTACTGGTGCTGAACTACAGCTTTCGAAAAGTGCTTGCGGAGACCAGAGAAGCAGGCAGACCGGAAAATTCTGTCGTGGTCCCCACCGCACCGGCGCGCGAACCCGGGGTGATCCTGCACCGTTTGCTGCATAAGCTGTCCCCGAGTCTGTACCTCAGCCTGTTCTCGGTTCCTGCCGAGTGGCGCTTCCACCCGAAACAGAGCATGCGGTCGCTCCCGGCCCTGTTCCCGGGGATTCGATTCGATGCGATCCATATCCAGCGACTGTTCATGCTGCCGCTGGCCCGGCCTTTCCTTAATGACCGCCTCGATGGGACCGTCCAACTGGATCTCGATGATATCGAGTCGATCACACGATGGCGGTTGAGCGAACTGCACCGGCTCAACGAGCATACCCGCCATGCAGCCGCGATGGCGCGGGAGGCTGTGCTGTATACGGCCATCGAGCGTGAGCACCTGTGTAAATTCGACCGGCTGTTTGTGAGCTCGGACCTGGACCGCGATCGGATCCGGCGCATATACCAATGCGAGAAGGTTGAAACAGCCCCGAATGCAGTGGCCGTGCCCGAACAGGTACCTGTGAAAACCGGGACAGGCGTGTTCACTTTTCTCTTTGTCGGTACGCTGGACTATTATCCAAATCGGGATGCCATCCTGCATTTTTGCGAGGTGGTGCTCCCGCAGATCCGGATGAAAGCCCGGCAGGATTTCTCCGTCAGGATCGTCGGTAGCGGGAATGCAGGTTCCCTGGCGATGCGCTTGCGGCGTATTCCAGAGGTCGTGTTTGAGGGATATTCCGAGGATTTGTTGCGCGTTTATGCGGAAGCGGACGCGGTGATCGTCCCGATCCGGTCGGGCGGTGGGACGCGGATCAAGGTGCTGGAAGCCTTCGCCCACAGGCGACCGGTGATTTCGACCGGGATCGGCGTAGAAGGTATCGAGGCCCGGCAGGGCGAGCACTTCCTGCTCGGCGACTCGCCGGTAGAGTTTGCTGAGCAGTGCCTGCAGGTCATGGAGAGTCCAGCGCTTCGGATGGCGCTGGCTGCGAATGCGCTTGACCTGGTGAAATCGGCTTACACCTTTGAACGTTTCAAGGACCGGATCTCTGCTGGCGGTTAGCCGGGAGTAAAGCAAGCGAGTTGGACATTGTCGTTTTCGCCGGGAACGGCGGCTTGGCTCGAAAGCTTCCCATCAGCCTGGATCAGCATATAATTACCCGCACCACAAATTGATCGATAAAGGGTACCAAGCGATGAAACGCATCCTCTTCCTCCTCCCCCTCCTCCTGACCGCCTCCACCCCCCTCCTCCAGGAACTCCCCCCGGAAGGCCTCCCCGTTCCGCAGATCGTCGCCATTGCGGGGACGCTCCAGCCCGCCCTGGGCTGCTCCGGTGAGTGGAACACCGACTGCGAAGAAACCTTCCTCACCCTCGACGGTCAATCTTTGGTCTGGCGCGCTACCTGGGAGCTCCCGGCCGGGAGCTATGAATACAAAGTGGCCCTCAACGGCAGCTGGACCGATAACTTCGGCCTCGGCGGCGAATACTACGGCGCCAATATCCCGCTCGTGCTCGAAGAGGCGGCCACCGTCACCTTCATCTACAGCCACGAGACCCATTTCGTCGCCGACAGCGTCAACCATATCATCGCCAACGTCCCGGGCTCGTTCCAGGACGAGATCGGATGCCCCGGCGAGTGGGCGCCCGACTGCCTGCGCTCCTGGTTGCAGGACCCGGACGGCGACGGGATCTATACCTGGTCCACGACCTGGATCCCGCAGGGGGACTACGAGGCAAAGGTGGCCGTGAACGAATCCTGGACCGAGAACTACGGCGCCGACGGCGCTCAGGACGGGTCCAATATTCCGTTCACGGTCGGCGATTTCGATCTCGTCACCTTCACGTGGGACTCGGTCAGTAAGATCATGACGATCGCGACCGAACCGGCCCCGGAGGGCAGCCCCACCTCGCCGCCCTCCTACGCCGTCTCCACGGAGAAACCGCAGCCGGCCTCCGTCACCATCCCCGGCACGATCCAGTCCCTGCTCGGCTGCTCGGCGGACTGGCAGCCCGACTGCGCCGCCACCCACCTCGTCTTCGACGAAGAGGACCGCATCTGGCAGAATGAATGGACCCTGCCCGCCGGCGACTACCTCTACAAGGCCGCAATCAACGATTCCTGGGACCTCAACTTCGGCCAGAATGCCACGCAGGGCGGCGCCGACATCCCGCTCAGTGTCCCCGCCGACGGCCCGGTCAAGTTCTACTACGACCACCAGACCGGCTGGGTGACCGACAACGTCAACACGCAGATCCTGACCGTGATCGGCGATTTCCAGACCGGCCTGGGCTGCACGAACAATGATGACGCCGGCTGCCTGCGCTCCTGGCTCCAGGACCCCAACGGCGACGGGATTTACACCGCCCTCCTCCGCGACGTACCCACCGGCTCCTACACCGCCGCCGTCGCCCTCGGTGAGGACAGCACGAATCTCCTGACCGAACCTTCAACTTTCAACATTCAACAAGACCCGGGAGTAGTCTATTTCGAATACGATGTGACGATGCAAACACTGAAAATCGCCGAAGGCGAACCGAGCGGCGACCTCACGCTCCAGCAGGCCCACTGGGTGCTTGGCGACACGATCGCCTGGGACCTGGATCCCGAAGAAGCCGTCTCTTTCGAGCTCTTCTACGCACCCGAAGGCGGGATGTCGATCGAACCGGCCGGCCTGGCAGGCGCGGCCGGGAGCCTTTCGCTGAACGTCATAGAAGACGGATTGCCCGAGGCGGTCCGTGAAAAATTCCCGCACCTGGCCGGTTTCATGGCCCTGCAGATCAGCCCGGAAGACGTCGAGCAGATCTCCGAACTCCTGCGCGGCCAGGTCGCCGTGGCGGCTTACAACGCGACCGGGGCCGTGATCGACATCACCGCCCTGCAGATCGCCGGCGCCCTCGACGACCGATACGCCTACGACGGCCCGCTCGGCCTGGCCTGGGACGGCGACGTCCCGACCTTCCGGGTCTGGGCCCCAACCGCAAAGACAGTTTCGCTCAACATCTACACCGAACCCGGCCCGAACGTCTTCCCGCAGTCTTTTGAGATGACCCGCGACGACGCCACCGGGGTCTGGAGCCTGGAAGGGCAGCCCCAGTGGCGCGGCCGCTACTACGCTTACGAAGTCACCGTCTACGTCCCCTCTGCCGGGGGCGTCCAGGAGAACGTCGTCACCGACCCGTACTCGGTCGCGCTGTCCACCAACGCCGTCCGCAGCCTGGTCGTCGATCTGAACGATCCGGACCTGTTCCCGGAAGGTTGGGCGGAATCGGCCAAACCTCCGCTGGCCGCCCCGGAGGATATCGTACTCTACGAACTGCACGTCCGGGATTTCTCCGTCAACGATCCCTCCGTGCCCGAAGAATTCCGCGGCACCTTTATGGCCTTCACCGTCGCGGAGTCCAACGGGATGGCCCACATCAAGGCCCTGGCCGAGGCCGGGCTGACCCACCTGCACCTGCTGCCCGTCTTCGACATCGCCAGCGTGAACGAGGACAAGTCGACCTGGCACCTGTATGACTTCGAGGCCCTGTCCGCCTTGCCGCCCGACTCGGAGGAGCAGCAAGCCGCCGTCTCCCCGGACGACGCCTTCAACTGGGGATACGATCCGGTCCACTTCGGCGTGCCGGACGGCGCTTACACGACCGACCCGGAAGGAACCGCCCGGATCCTCGAGTTCCGGCAGATGGTCATGGCCCTGCACGAGGCCGGGCTGCGGGTGGTCATGGACGTGGTCTACAACCACACCAACGCCAGCGGCCAGCGGTCCAACAGCGTCCTGGACAGGATCGTCCCCGGCTACTACCACCGGCTCAACGCCAACGGCCAGGTCGAGACTTCGACCTGCTGCCAGAATACGGCCACCGAGCACGACATGATGCGCAAGCTGATGATCGACACGCTCGTGACCTGGGCCACAGCCTACGGAGTCGACGGCTTCCGCTTCGACCTGATGGGCCACCACATGCGCGCCGACATGGAAGCCGTCCGGACCGCGCTGGATGCGATCGACCCCTCGATCTACGTCTACGGAGAAGGCTGGGATTTCGGCGAGGTCGCCGGAAACCGGCGCGGCATCAATGGCACGCAGCTCAACATGGGTGGGACCGGGATCGGGACCTTCAACGACCGGGTCCGCGACAGCGTGCGCGGCGGCTCCCCATTCGGCGGCCACCTCGAGCAGGGCTTCGCCACCGGGCTGTACACCGACCCGAACGAGACCTCTGCTGCCGGCCAGGCGGAGCTCGACCGGCTGCTGCTCTTCACCGACCGGATTATCGCCGCCCTGGCGGGCAACCTGGCCGGCTACACCTTCATCGGGGCCTCCGGCGAAGAGATCACCGGCGCCGGCGTGGACTACAACGGCTCTCCGACCGGCTACACCGAGGACCCGCAGGAGCACATCATCTATATCTCGGCCCACGACAACGAGACCTGGTTCGATGGTGTCCAGTACAAAGCCCCGGCCTCGGCCACGGTCGCTGACCGGGTGCGGATGCACAACCTGGGGATCGATCTCGTAGGCTATGCGCAGGGGATTCCGTTCTTCCACGCCGGGATCGATATGCTGCGCTCCAAATCCTTCGACCGGGACAGCTTCAACTCCGGCGACTGGTTCAACCGGCTCGACTTCACATATCAAGAGAGTGGCTGGGGCTCCGGCCTGCCCGTGGCCGAGAAGAACCAGGAAAACTGGCCCATCATGGCCCCCCTGCTCGGGAACCCCGATATCGCCCCCGGCCCCAACGACATCCAGGCCGCCCTCCAGCACTTCCGCGAAACCCTGGCGATCCGCAAGTCCAGCCCCCTGTTCCGGCTGCAGACCGCCGAGCAGATCATTGAGCGGGTCAGCTTCTACAACTCCGGCCCGGACCAGGTCCCCGGCCTGATCGTCATGAGCCTCAGCGACCGGGTCTCTCCCGATCTTGACCCGGAATACGAGCAGATCGTCGTCCTGTTCAACGCCGCGCCCGACCCGGTCAGCTACACGATCGAAGAGCTGGCGGACCAGGCTTTCACGCTGCACCCGGTCCAGCTCGAGTCCTACGACGAAGTCGTCCGCGCATCGGCCTACGACCCGGACACCGGGACCTTCACCGTCCCGGGCCGGACGGCGGCCGTCTTCGTCCTGCGCGTCGTCGCCGGCCAGATCGATCCGGATGTCCTTCCGCCCCCGCCCACGCCGCGGGCAGCGGCCGAGGAACCGGCGGACGAACCCATCGCACCGCCCGCCCCGCCCGAAGGCCCGAACACCGGCCTGATCGCCGGCATCCTGGCAGGCCTGATCGCCCTGTTTGCGGGGGCCTACCTGATCCGCCGGAGGCAGCGAGGTTCCTGACAAAAAAGACCCCCGGGCGGCGAAGCCGCCCGGGGGTCTTTTTTGTCATTCCCCTTAGAACGCTGCATCCACCGCAATCCGTTCCAACGCCTCCGCCAAAATCGCCCTTGGGCAGGCGATGTTGAAGCGGGCGAAGCTGTCGCCTTCCGGGCCGAATATGGAACCGTCGTCCAGGTAGTCGCGGGCTTCACTCAACAGGCGGTCGAAATCGTATTCCATCACGCGGGCACCCCCGCCGGCCACTCCGGCTTTGGCGGGTACACCGCCCGCACGCGCTCGGCCGCCTTCGGCTTGAGCATCCCGGCGTGCGCCAGCCAGGAGGTCGAGTCGGCCAGGATGGTCTCGATCGGGCGGTACTCGATCCCGAAGGCCTGCCGGGATTTGCCGTTGTCGAACACCCCATTGACCGACATCACGTCTTCGTAAACCCGGCGGTCGAACAGCGGCGGTTTGCCCGTCAGTTTGCTGACGAGACCCAACAGGGCGCCGGCGCCTACCGCAACCGGTCGCGGCAGATTGAGCACCGGGACCCGGATGCCGAACAGCTCCCGGATCCGCCCGGCGATCTCCCTGAGCGGGACGCTCGGGCCGGTCGCAAGGTAGCGCTCCCCGGGCGTCCCCAGCGTCAGCCCGTCGACGTGCAGCCGGGCGACGTCTTCGACGTGGACGAACGCGAAGACGGCGTCCCACCATGGGGAGGTCCCGTTCAGGGCGTTAAGCAGCATCGCGGTCGAAGGGGTCGGCTTGAAATCATACGGGCCGGCGACGACGCTCGGGTTCAAAATGATCAGCTCGAGGCCGATCTCCTGGGCCAGCCGGTGGGCCAGGCGCTCGCTGTCCGTTTTGGCGACGTAATAGGCCGTGCTGGGATCGTCGTTCCAATCGGTCTCGTCCCGGACCTCCGTGTGCTCGTTCGACCAGCCGATCGCGGCGGCGGAGCTAGTGTAAACGACCCGCCGGATGCCGTGCGTTTGCGCGGCCCGGAAGATATTTTCGGTCCCTTGCACGCACGGGTTGATGATGTCCTCGTCCGAGCCGGCCCACAGGCTGTACACTGCGGCGGTGTGAATGACGGCGTCGCAACCCTCGGCCGCCCGGATCAGCCGGTCGGCGTCGAGGATGTCGCCCCGGCGGAGCTCGATGTCCAGGCCGGCAAGACCGCGTAGATCGGAGGTCTCACGGACATAGCCGACGACGCGATGCCCGCGCCGGAGCAGCTCCCGGGCGATGTTGGCGCCGATGTGGCCGTTGGCGCCGGTCAGGAGTACGGTTTGAGGTTCCATTTCCCTAGTTTATCATCGGCCTGCGATCAGCAAATCGTAACCGCCGCAATGAGAAAGCCGAGCGGGCCCGGCCGCTCGGCTTTCGTCTTTCGCCTCTCATGCCCCCACCGCGACTCGAACGCGGGTCTCTGGCTCCGGAGGCCAACGCTCTATCCACTGAGCTATGGGGGCTTTGGGTGAGCCTGAATTCTACCAGAAACAATATCCGGCGAAAATGGGGTGTGCGGGCGGGCTCTGCCCGCCCGCACACCCCATTTTCGTCGGATATTGTTTCTGGTAGAATTCAGGCCCACCCAAAGCCCCCATAGCTCAGTGGATAGAGCGTTGGCCTCCGGAG
>DATKDL010000216.1:0-15100 GCA_035512695.1 Anaerolineales bacterium
CGTCGACCTGGTCGTTTTCGGCCGGCAGGCCGTCGATGGGGACAGCGGGATCACGGCGGCGCAGACGGCCCGGGTCCTGGGCTGGCCGGTCCTATCGCTGTGCGCGGCGGTGGACGTCGACGGGGAGACCCTGAAGGTCGAACGGAGCATCGAGGAGGGCCGCCAGCTGGTCGAGACCGGGCTGCCGGCGGTGGTCAGCGTGGTCAAGGATATCGGCGAGCCGCGCTATCCGTCCTTCATGGGGATCCGCAAAGCGGCCCGGGCCGAGATCCCGACCTGGACCGCGGCGGACCTGGGGACAGAAGTGCCCGAACCGGTCGTCTCCTTCCCAGACATCAAGAACCCGCCCACCCGCGAGGTGGTCTGCGAGATGATCGATGAGGGCAGCCCGCAGGCGACGGCGGCAAAATTGGCCGACCGGATCCTGGAAGAGAAGGTGATCTGATGAGCGGCGCGATCGCAGTTTATATCGACCATTTCAAGGGGAAGGCACTTCCGGCTTCGTGGGAAGCGGTCGGTGTGGCCCGCCGGCTGGCGGAGGAGCTCGGCGGGACGGTTCGGGCGCTGGTCCTGGGGGAGGGGATCGGCGGCCTGGCGCAGGAGGCGATCCGCTACGGCGCCGATGCGGTCCACGCCGCCGACGCCCCGGCCCTGGCGGACTACCGGGCCGAGCCGTATGCGGACGTGATCGCCGGACAGGCGTCCGGCGTCGATATCCTGTTATTTCCGACCACGACCCGCGGCCGCGAGCTGGCCGGGCTGGCCGCCATCGATCTTGAGACCGGGGCGATCACCGACGTGACCGCCCTGGAGATGGACGGCGACCGGGTGGTGGCCACCAAGCCGGTCTACGCCGGGAAGCTGCTGGCGAAAGCCGTTTGCAGCGGGACGCCGCAGATCGTGACGCTGCGCGCCCGGGCCTTTCCAAAGGGCGTCGAGGACCCCGGGCGGACGGGGGAGGTCGTCGCCGTGGACGCCGGCGCGGTGGAGGCCGCCACGCAGGTGACCGGGTACGGCGAATCGGCGAGCGGGGTCAGCCTGACCGACGCCGGGATCATCGTCTCCGGCGGGCGCGGGGTGGCCAACAACCCGAAGCTCGAACCCCCGGCCGATCTCGACGAGAAAGAAATGGAGATCTGGAAGGCGCACCAGGGCTTTAAGCTGGTCGGCGACCTGGCGTCCGTGCTCGGCGCGGCCGTGGGGGCCAGCCGGGCGGCGGTGGATGCGGGCTACATCCCGTACAACCACCAGGTGGGGCAGACCGGCAAGGTCGTCGCGCCGGACCTGTACATCGCGGCCGGGATCTCCGGTGCGATCCAGCACCAGGCCGGGATGCGGACCAGCAAGGTCATCGTGGCGATCAACAAGGACGCCGATGCGCCGATCTTCAAGCTGGCGCGGTTCGGGGTGGTGGGAGATCTGTTCGATATCCTGCCGGCGCTGACGGAGGCGTTTCGGGAGAGGCTGAAATAGAAATCAGTGTTCCATCATTTAATCTGGACAAAACCCAATCTGTCCGTTAGAATCCTTCGCCGCTGCGCGAAACAGGTAATCGAATCATCTGGAGAGAGTAAATTGGCAAACATCAAATCCCAAATCAAACGAATCCGGCAGAACGAGAAGCGCCGGGCGCACAACCGGATCTACCGCGGCGCCGCGCGGACCTTTGTCCGGAAGGCCAAGCAGGCGATCGAGAGTCAGGACCTGGATGCGGCGCGCGCCGCAACGCTGGTCGCCGTCAGCGCGCTGGACCGGGCCGCCCAGAAGGGCATCCTGCACAAAAACAACGTCTCCCGCCGCAAGAGCAGGCTCATGCTGCGGCTGGCCGAGCTGGAGCGGGAGAGTGCGTAGGTAATTCGAGTTCTTAGAATGATTCAATGCGGAAGCCGCTACGCTTCCGCATTTTTATTTGACTGCGAAAAATCCACCACGGAGGCGCGGTAGGGGCGTGCCCTTGTGGCCGCCCGGGTACGTGGACCGGGCGGCCACAAGGGCACGCCCCTACCGCGTCTCCGTGGTGCGCTTTTCCAGGTGTAAAATACCCTCATGTTCGATCGGGAACGACTCACCGCCGAAGCACTCATCCGGGCTTACCTCGCCGAAAACGGCATCCCCGCTCCGGACGAGTTCCTGTGGGTCCCCGTCCCCTTTTCGGGGGAGTGGGGCATTTCGACTTCCTTCTTCGCCGTGGCGGCGCAGGAAGCCCGAGGGGGAAAAAAGGTCGTCGTCCCGCAGCGGGCGGCGGAGATCGCCGAAGGCGCCCGGGATGCGCTGGGGGAGCCGGAGGGCTTCGCCCGGACGGAAGCCGTCCGGGGCTACCTGAACCTGTATTTCGACACGGCCGAGTACAGCCGCCGGGTGATCGACGCGGTCCTGGAGGAAGGCGAAGCCTTCGGCCGGGCGCCGGGGCGCGGCGAGCGGGTGATGGTCGAGTACTCCCAGCCGAACACCCACAAACCGATCCACGTCGGTCACCTCCGCAACATGATCCTGGGCGCGGCGGTCTGCAACCTGCTGGAAGCCGCCGGCTGGGACGTCGTCCGGGCGAATTACCCCGGCGACACCGGGCTGCACGTGATCAAGTGGATGTGGAACTACATGCGGAACCACCCCGGCGAGCAGCCGCCCGAGGACCGGATCCGCTGGCTGGGCGACCTCTACGCCGAGGCCAACCGGCTGCTGGAGGAGGACCCGGAGCTCGAAGCCGAGATGCGGGCTCTGTTCAAACGCTGGGACGCGGGCGACCCGGAAGTGATGGACCTGTGGCGGCGGACCCGGGAGTGGTCGATCGAGGGCTTCAACCAGGCCTACGATGCCCTGGATATCCCCTTCGACGTCTACTACTGGCAGAGCGAGGTCGAAGAGGCCGGAAAGAAAGTCGTGCAGGAGCTGATCGAGCGCGGCCTGGCCGTCGACGAGCGGCCGGAGGGCTCGGTCGTCGTCCACCTGGACGACCTGCTCGGGCTGGAGAAGGAGACGTACCGGGCGATCGTCGTCCTGCGCTCGGACGGCACCTCGCTCTACGCCACCTGGGATCTTGGGCTGGCGATCCGCAAGTTCGCCGAGTACGACCTGGCCCGCAGCATCTACGTCGTCGACGTGCGCCAGTCGCTGCACCTGCAGCAGGTCTTCAAGACGCTCGAGCTGATGGGCTATTCGTGGACTGACAAGCTTTACCATTTGCCGTACGAGATCGTCAACCTACCGGGGAACGTGACCATGGCGTCGCGGGAGGGGACCGTCGTCCTGCTCGAGGACCTGCTGCGGGAGGCCTTCGAGCGCGCGCGAGAGATCGTCGACGAGAAGAACCCGGAGCTGGAGGCGGCGGTCAAGGACGAAGTCGCCCGGGCGGTCTCGCTCGGGGCGATCAAGTACCCGATGCTGTCCAGGGAGAACACCCGCATCGCCACATTCGATTGGAAGCAGGCCCTGGATTTCAACGGGCAGGCGGCGCTGTACATCCAGTACGCCGCGGTGCGGGCGAATTCGATCCTTTCCAAGGCAGGCCTGCGCAGGGCGGAAGAACTGCCGGAAGGTCCGACGATACCGGCGCACGAGCTGCATGCCAGCGAGATCGAGCTGATCGACCTGATCTCCCGCGTCCCGGCCGAGATCGTCCGGGCGGCGGAGGAGTTCAAGACACTGCACATCACCAATTCAGCCTATGAAATTGCCCGGGCGTTCAGTGATTTCTACAACCACTGCCCGGTGCTGAGCGAGGCGGCGGACGTGCGGGATTTCCGGCTGCGGTTGGTGGCGGCGGCGAGGCAGGTGTTGGTGAATTTGCTTGGGATTTTGGGGATCGAGGCGCCGGAGGTGATGTAGATCAGAAAAGATAAAAGAGCCGGATGAGCCCCGACCGGGCTTTCCCCGGTCGGGGCTCATCCGGCTCTTTTATCCTGAAGTGTGTTCCAGGAACCAGGAAAAAAGTTCCTCGGTGTCGTAGGCTTCGTTCCAGGAATCATGTTCTGTGTTTGGGAATACCGTGTGGCGCACATCCTCCCCGTGGGACCTCAGTAATTCCACCATGAACTCGGATTCCCCCGGTGGAATGACCTCGTCCAGGCTCCCGTGAAATACCCACGCCGGCAGGTCCTTCAGCCCCGGGACATCTTCGATCCCGGACAGCCCCACCGGCCGCCGGCCGCACACCGGAGCGATGGCGGCGAACCGCCCGAGATTGCGGGCCGCCAGCTGCCAGGCGCCGCGGCCGCCCATGCTCATCCCGGTCAGGTAGATCCGTTTCGGATCGACCGGGTATTCCGACACGAGATGGTCCAGCAGTGCTTCCACGGCGTCCAGCTCCATGAGCCAATCGGAATGCGCCGGGCACTGCGGGGCCGCGACGATGAAGGGGGATTCGGACCAGGCCTCAATCCGCGGCGGGAGCCCGACCGCCCTGACGGCCTCAAGGTCATCGCCGCGTTCGCCGGCCCCGTGAAGGAATAAGATGAACGGCCAGCGGTCGGAGCCGGAGGTGTGATCGCCTGCCGGTAGGTAGAGCAGGTAAGGCAGGCGGAAGGTCCGGGTGACCTCGGTCTCGAACAAAAGGGTCTGCGGCATGTAAAACGAGTTCCAGGTGCCAGGTGCCAGGTACCAGGTACCTGGTACCTGGCACTAGCCAGTAAGTCAACGAACTTTGAAATCACCTTCAAGCCCGCCGGTCGAGTCCGGTCCGATCCAGACCTTGAAGGCGCCCGGCTCCACTACGTACTGCATATCCGGGCCGGTGAACCCCAGCTCCCGGACGGGGATCTCGAAACGAACGACGAGGGTCTCGCCCGGCTCCAGCTGGATTTTCTGAAAGCCTTTCAATTCGCGAACCGGGCGGGTGACGCTGCCGACCAGGTCCCGGATATAGAGCTGGACAACCTCCGCGCCGGGGCGGACGCCGGTGTTGGTCAGCGCGGCGGACACGGCCAGCGCATCGTCCAGGCCCACGACGGACTGTTCGATCTTCAGGTCTGAATAGGAGAACCGCGTATAACTCAGCCCGAAGCCGAACGGGAAAAGCGGGGAGTTGGGAAGGTCCATGAAAACGGACTTGAACACTTCCGCGAATTGCTTCGTCCCGGATTCGGCCGCAGGCCGCCCGGTGTTTTTATGGCTGTAATAAACGGGGATTTGGCCTTCCGCCCGGGGCCAGCTCGCCGTGAGCCGTCCGGACGGGTTGACGGCGCCGAAAAGGATGTCCGCGACCGCGCGCCCCGCGCGGATCCCGCCATGCCAGGCGGCCAACAGCGCATCGACCTGCCCGGCCAGGCGCGGAACGACGAGCGGTCTGCCACTCATCAGCACGCACACGATCGGTTTGCCTGATTCGGCGATCGCATCCACCAGTTCCTGCTGGCGTCCGGGAAGCCCCAGGTGCGTACGCGAGTGGGATTCGCCGCTCATGTCCGCGCTCTCGCCCAGGACGAGGACCACCACGTCGGCCGCCTGGGCGATCTCCACCGCAGCAGAGATGTCCACAGATTCATCCTCCCGGATCGGGCAGCCGTCCAGGTGCGTCCAGCCCCCGTCTTCCAGGTAAGTTCGCAGCCCGTCGAGGACGCTTTCGACGTCCTCTGCGCGGCCGTTCAGCGACCAGGCTCCCAACAAATCTTTCCGGTTATCGGCCAGCGGGCCGATCACGGCGAGACGGTCCCTGCCCGGGGCCAGGGGGAGCAGGTCCGTGTTGTTCTTTAGCAATACCATGGATTCCCGGGCGACTTCCAGGGCAAGCGCCCTGTGATCTTCCCGCAGGATGAGGCTTCCGGCCAGTTGCTCATCCAGATAGGGGTTTTCGAACAAGCCGAGGCAGAATTTCAGACGGAGCACCCGGCGGACGGCGTCTTCCACCCGTTTCAGGGGCACCTTCTCCGTGGAGACCAGATCGGCAAGATGGTCGGCGTACGCGCAGCTGACCATATCCATGTCGAGGCCGGCAAGCAGGCTCAGGCGAGCCGCGTCCCGGAGGTCCTCGGCAAACCCGTGTGCGATGAGCTCGCGCACGGCTTCGTAATCGCTCAGGACGACACCCGGCCAGCCCCATTCATCGCGCAGGATGGTGCGCAGGATCAGGGGGTGCGCCGTCGCGGGGATGCCGCCGATCTCGTTAAAAGCGCTCATCACGCTGCCCGCGCCGGCATCGAAAGCGGCTTTGAAAGGAGGGAGATACACGTCGCGCAGGGTGCGCTCGGAGAAGTCGGTGGTGTTGTAGTCCCGGCCGGCTTCGGCCGCGCCGTAACCCACGTAATGCTTGGGGCAGGCCGCGACCCGCCTCCCGCTGGCAAGGTCGGTGACCTGGAAGCCGCGCACGCGGGCGCGGGCCATGGCGGCGCCCAAAAAGGGGTCCTCACCGGCTCCCTCGGCGATGCGCCCCCAGCGCGGATCCCGGGCCACGTCCACCATGGGGGCGAAGATCCAGTCCACCCCTGAGGCGGAGGCTTCCTCCGCGGCGGTCCTGGAGGCGCGTTCGAGCAGGGCCGGGTTCCACGTGCAGGATTCTGCGAGGGGGATCGGGAAAATGGTGCGGAAACCGTGGATGACGTCGCAACCGGTGAGGATCGGGATGCGCAGGCGGGATTCCTCTACGGCCACGCGCTGGCAGTGGTTGATCAGGTTGGTCTGCATGAGGTTGAGGAAAGAACCGACGCGTCCCTCCCGGATGAGGTCGTCCAGATCTCCGTTCAGTTTGGGTTGGTACTCGAAGGGCCGCCCGGCTGCCTCCTCCGCGCTCTTCTGGGTGAGATAATCGTCCAGGTCGAACGGGGCCAACGGGCCGATCTGGACCAGCTGGCCGATTTTTTCGGTCAGGGTCATCCGGCCGAGGAGGGCGGCTACCCGGCTTTCGGTTTCGGGAACGAGATGCTGGTATTGGCCGATTCTTTCTTCCATACCGTCTATGTTTCCGAAAAATTGAGGGGGCGAAGCTGACGCAGCCGCCCAATTCGCCCCCTCAATTTTCGAATCGGTTCCAAATACTTGACAAAGAGCGTAAATCAGGATTTAATAAGTGAAACGTTTCACTCAGGTGAAATTATACGGCATGTGATAAAAAAATCAAAGCGTTTTCCGCCCCTTTTCTGAGACCAAGATGGACAGGAAATTCGAAAATGCCACTGGCTATTTTTCAGAAGACGGAAGAGAATATGTGATCAAGACACCGATGACCCCACGGCCCTGGGGAAATATCATCAGTAACGGGGATTACGGGATGATGGTCTCCCAGAATGGGTCCGGGTACAGCTGGCGGGAGAACGCGGGACAAAATCGGATCACCCGCTCGTTCCAGGATTTGATCAAGGACAATTGGGGGAAATACATCTACATCCGCGATATCAAAAGTAAAGCGTTCTGGTCTGCGAGCTATAAACCCGTCATGCAGCCCTACGATGATTTTTCAGTGGTGCACGGGCTCGGGTATTCCATATTTACACAGCTAATCGAAGGGATCGCGAGCGAGTTGACGGTCTTCGTCGCCGCGGACGCCCCGGTTGAGATCTTTCGGCTTAAGCTGACCAACCAGAGAGGTGAGCCGCGCGAACTGGACGTCACCTCATATGCCGAATGGCTGCTGGGTTTTGCACCGGACGAACACCGGGAATTCCACAAGCTCTTCATCGAAACATCGGTGGATGAAGCGGGCAGTGCGGTGTATGCCCGCAAGTGCCTGTGGAGTTTTCCGGACGACCGGGGGCGGCACAACAATGTCGATTGGCCATACACGGCGTTCATGTCGGTCAGCGAGCCGTTGAAGTCCTTCGACTGTGACAAAGAAAGCTTTCTCGGCATGTACCGGAACGACGACCGGCCCAGGGCGATGGAAGAAAGCCGGCTCGCCGGTCGGGCCGGACGGTTTACGGATGCAATCGCGGCCCTGCAGGTCGCGGTGGATCTCGAACCCGGCGAGACCAAAACCATCGTTTTCTCGCTCGGAGCGGCGCGCGACGGGGAGGAGGACTGCGTCGAATTGATCCGCCGGTTCACAGGCGTCGAGCAGAGTGGAGCGGCGCTGGAGAACGTCAAGACCTTCTGGTCCAGGTTCGTGGACACCGAGCACGTGGAGACCCCCGACGAAGCGCTGAACTTCATGACCAACTACTGGTTGAAATACCAGTCCATCTCCTGCCGCTTGTGGGGCAAATCGGCGTTCTACCAGGTCTCTGCGGGGATTGGCTTTCGCGACCAGCTGCAGGACAGCCAGATTTTCCTGGTCAGCGAGCCCGAATTCGCAAAAAGACAGCTTCTGCTCCATGCCGCCCACCAATTTATCGAAGGGGACGTCTACCACTGGTGGTTTTCGATCCGTGGGGGCGGGCCACGCACGAACTGTTCGGACGACCTGCTCTGGCTCCCATTCATCCTCGATTCCTACCTTAAGGAAACCGCCGATTTGAGCATCCTGGACGAGAGCGTATCCTATCTGAACGGTCCGGCGGAGCCGCTGTACGATCACTGCAAGCGGGCGATCGAACGATCCTTTTCCCGGTTCTCCCCGCGCGGTATCCCGCTGATGGGCGATCACGACTGGAACGACGGGCTGAGCGCCGTCGGCACCCTGCTGAAGGGGGAAAGCTTTTGGGTCGCCGAGTTCCTGTACATGATCCTCGGAAATTTCGTCCCGCTCGCTCGGAACCGCGGGGACGAGGTCTTTGCCGTCCGGTGCGAGACCGTGAGGACCAGCCTGAAGGAGGCCCTCAACAAATACGGGTGGGACGGGGAATGGTACCGGATGGCAACGACGGACGACGGTCTGCTGTTGGGGTCGCAGGAAAATGAGGAAGGCATGATCTTCCTTATGCCGAACACCTGGGCGGTGATCAGCGGGATCGCGGCGGATGGGCGCGGCGGGACGGCGATGGATTCGGTCACCAGATATTTGCTGAAAGATCACGGTACGCTGCTGAATGATCCCGCGTTTACCCGGCCCCGCACCGACATCGGATACGTCACCCGCTACGCGCCGGGTCTGCGCGAGAACGGGGGCGTCTATTCGCACGCGGCGACGTGGTCCGTATGGGCTTATACCCTGATCGGTGAGTCGGAGCTGGCGTATGAAACATACCGCCGGATCTGCCCGCCGAACCGCAGCGCCGACATCGCGACCTATAAGGCCGAACCGTATGTCACGCCCGGCAATGTGGACGGGCCGCTATCCGAATATTACGGGCGCGGCGGGTGGACTTGGTACACGGGTTCGGCGCAGTGGCTGCACCGCGTGGCCACGCACTGGATTCTCGGGATCCGGCCGCAGGCGGAAGGCCTGCTCGTGGACCCCTCCATCCCGGCAGAATGGCCCGGCTTCAGGGCCACCCGGAAGTTCCGCAATGCAGTCTATCAAATCGATGTCAAGAATCCCGAACACGTCAACAAGGGCGTCGCATCCGTCCGTGTTGACGGCCGGCCCCATGCGGCCCCAATCATCCCGGCTTTCAACGATGGTCTGACCCATACGGTCGAAATCACGATGGGCTAGGAGGTGATTATCGAAACAGTCCACGGGAACCTGCTTTTCCAATTCAATAAAATAAAAACGAGGAGCAAGAAAATGAAAACCCATATGAAATGGATCACCTTCGTGATCCTGGCTTTCTTCGTCGCCGTTATGGCCGGATGCACGCCTGAGGCTCCGGCGACGGAAGATACCGCCCCAACCGAAGAGAGGGCCGAGCCGACTGAAGAGATGGCCGAGCCGACTGAAGTGAGGGCCGAGCCGACTGAAGAGATGGCCGAGCCGACCCAAGAGATTGTAGAAGAGAAGGAACCTGTCACGCTTCGATACGCCAACTGGAACCTGGGAACTGAAGAAGAAAACAACATCCAGCGCCAGCTCATTCAGGCCTACATCGACGCCAATCCCCACGTGACCATCGAGTTCGTGGATATGTCGGCGGAAGGCGGTTGGGATGCCGTTCTCACCTCGTACGCCGCCCAGGGCGCGCTGCCGGACGTGTTCATGGCGAACAACGTACCGCTGTACGTCCAGAACGGGTGGCTGGCCGATCTGACCGATATGACGGCCGCGGATCCCGATTGGGCGAATATCCCGCAGCTCCTGCGGGATAGCGTCACGTACAACGGCCAGGTCCTTGGCGTACCGGCTGCCCAGTTCATCATGGGCTACTTCGTCAACCTGGACATATATGAGGCCGCCAATCTGGATGCGCCTGAATACGGCGTTTCGGCCGATGAATTCTTCGAAACGGCCGTGACCCTGACCGACGTCTCGCAGGGCGTGCTCGGGTTGGACGAGATGGAATTCATCATGGGCTGGTACGCCAACACCCAGGACAGCAGCCTGAACTGGTTTAGCTTCGACGGGACGCACATGAATTACAACTCCCAGGCGTTCAAAGATGCAGTCGCCAAGGCCGGCGAAATGCGCCCGTACACCTGGCAGGGTCTGACCGATGAGCAGAAGGCCAACTTCAGTTCGGTCGGTCCGTGGGAGCTGTTCCTGAACCAGGAAGTGGGCGTCCGCTGGGACGGTGGTTGGTCGGTCCCCAATTACGTCCAGAATGCGACCTTTGAATGGGACTTCATCGGGATCCCCGGCGGGACGCAGGCGATGGTCGCGGACGTGATCGTCGTCTCCGCTACCACCGCGAACCTGGAAGAAGCCTACAACTTCGCCCGCTGGATGTCCTTCTCAACCGAAGCCTATGCAAAGGAAGCCGAACTGGCCGCTGCGATGGACTCCGCCCCGAAGATGCCGGTCTCCGTGAATGACGCCTCGCTGGCGCTCTACACCGGTTTCTTTGACAAGCCGGGCCTGCTTGCTGCGCTGAACAACCTGGACGTCAGCCTGCTGGAATCGCTGGCGAAAGTGGTCCCGGGCTATATCAACGCCCGCTGGGAAGGGAAGCCAGGCATCGACATCAGCGAGGACCTGGACGTGAACTTAGGGTATATGTTCAGCAACGCCAGTGCCGGCACCTTCAAGTTTGAAGACTACTCCGCGCAGCTGGAGGAGTTCGCCAACCAGATCCTGGACGACGCTACTGCCGCCTTGGAGCAGTAAGCAACCCCGGAAACACGGCGGGAGCTGCCGGGAGGCAGCGCCCGCCGAAACAGCCCGGCCGTCCGATCGGAGAGAGAGACCGATCGCAACGCCCGGTGTGAATCCGAACCAAAATCTGCTTCGCCGGGTTAAAGTATCTATGAGGGCAAGGTCGAGAAAAGCACATAAATCGGGAATGAAGGACGACCGGCGCCGGTTACTCCCGATCCTGGGGGCACTCACCATCCTGGCATTGGTGATGCCGGTCCCCGCGCGGGCTTCCCTGTCCGGAACCCTGCCCACCAGCGAGCAGACCAGCCCGGCAACGGATGGCGCAACAAAGACCATTATCGAAATCACCGCGGATACTTTCGGCCGGCCGCTCGCCGCCGACGAGATCGCACGACGATATGCGAACGCCAGCATATTCCTGGTAGCGGGGGACCGGATCGAGTTCGACGTATCCCTCGATACTGCGGGGCCGTATACCATCTGGTTCGACATGGCCGCCCCCGAATCCTTCATCAATCCGCCGCAAGGACAGCTTCTGATCGACGGCGTCCTGCCGGTCGATGATACCGCCGGTATCGTTTTTCCCATTTACTATCAGAACACGGCAAACGAATTCCCGCTGGACCGGTACGGGAACCAGGCGCTAATCCGCCAGGAAAGGTTGGTTCGGTGGACGAAGGTCCCGGTGCGCGATGCAAATTTCAGCTTGGAATATCCGCTCCAGTTCAACCTGGCCGCCGGCGAGCACAGCTTTGAATTTCAGGTCACCGAAGAGACGATGTTGATGGGCAGCATCTATCTCGAATCCTTTTCGCCCTACCCGGATTATGCCGAGTACCTGAAAGCGCACCCTGCCCCGGACTCGTCCGACGTATTCATCGAGCTGGAGGCTGAGTTCCCTTCTTACAAGAACAACACCTCCGTCCGGCCCGTCAGCAGCCGCAGCCTGGAAGTGACGCCATACGATACCTATTCCCAGCTCTTGAACACGCTGGGCGGAGAGAAATGGCAGCTGAGCGGGAGCGCCGTTTATTATGAATTCGAAGTCCCGGAAGACGGGATGTACGAAATCACCCTGTTCGCTCTCCAGAACACGAAGGATAACTTCACGGTGTTCAGGCGGATCACGATCGACGGCGAGATCCCCTTCGACGAATTGAACGAAGTGCCTTTCGATTACTCCACGCGGTGGGCTAACGTCACCCTGGGGGCGGAGGCCCCCTTCAAGATCTATCTGGAGGCAGGCGCGCACGTCCTGGGGATCGAGGCCACCAACTCCCCGTATTACTCCGCGATCGAGAAGATGAAGAAAGTCCTCCTCGACATCAACGCGCTGTCCCTGGAGGTCAAGAAACTGACCGGCAACCAGGTCGATCCTTTCAAAGAGTGGGTGATTTCCGATTACATCCCCGACCTGGAAGACCAGCTCCTCGCCATCGCAAACGACCTGGAAACGGACCTGGAGGTCCTGCAAGCGATCAACCGGGCCGGCGGTTCCCAGGAGATCCAGCGGTACCAGATGGCGATCGACAACATCCTGTTCCTCACCGAGGATCCGGACGAGATCCCCACCCGGCTGAACCGGTTCTCGGAAGGACCCAGCTCGGCGGCGCAGCTGCTCGGGAACCTGCTGCCCGCCCTGCAGAGCCAGCCGCTCACGCTGGACAAGATCTACATCCATTCCCCGGACGCGGCGCCGGAGCCGGTCAGGGTATCTTTTCTCACCGCCCTGCTGGAAGGATTCAAGCGCTTCGTCCATTCCTTCCGGCGGGATCCCTCCCAGTCGATCGGGGCGGAGGAAGGCGAGATTGAGGTCTGGGTCAACCGGCCGCGCCAGTACGTTGACCTGATGCAGCTCATGGCGGACCAGGATTTCACGCCGGAAAGCGGGATCGAGATCAAGTTCTCGATCATGCCGGACGAGTCGAAGCTGGTCCTGGCCAACGCCGCCGGCATCCAGCCCGACGTCGCCCTGGGTGTCAGCACACACATCCCCTACGAGCTGGCCATCCGGAATGCTCTCACGGATCTGCGGTCGTTCGATGATTTCGATGCTTTCATCCGGATTTACTCCCCGGGCGCCCTGCTGAGCTACGTCATCAACGACTCCGCCTATGCCCTCCCGGAAACGCAGGACTTCTGGGTCACCTTCTACCGGGAGGACATCCTGGCCTCCCTCGGCATCCCGGTCCCGCACACCTGGGACGAAGTGATCGAGATCCTGCCGGAGCTTCAGCGCTACGGGATGAACTTCAACACGGCGCTTTCAGGCGGGAGCGGGTTCAAGAATTACCTGCTGACCGCGCCCTATCTGTTCAACTACGACGCCCCGCTCTACAGCGACGACGGCTTTGCAACCGGTATGCAGACCGATCAGGCGATCGAAGCCGTCAAGTTCATGGCCGAGAGCTTCACGATTTACGGCATGCCGCTGACGACGTCCAGCTTCTACGACAGCTTCCGCTACGGCAGCCTGCCGATCGGGATCTCCAACTTTGCAGACACCTATCTCAAGCTGATCACGGCTGCCCCGGAGCTCAACGGCCTGTGGGCCATGGACCTGTACCCGGCGACCGTGCTGGAGGACGGCCGGGAGCTGCGTTACGCGACGGGGTCTGCGCAGGGCGGGATCATGTTCGCCAATACGGACCGGCCCGGCGAAGCGTGGGAATTCATGAAGTGGTGGATGTCCACCGAAACGCAGGTTGATTTCCAGCAGCAGATGATCCTCAATTATGGGATGGAGTACCTGTGGAATTCCGCCAACGTGGATGCGTTTGCTTTCTCACCCATCCCGCAGGAACACAAGGACGTGATCCTGGCGCAGTGGGAGTGGCTGCAGGAGCCGGTCAAGCTCCCCGGCAGCTATATGCAGGAGCGGGAGGTGAGCAACGCCTGGAACCGGATCGTTTTCGACGGTATGAACCCCCGGGTCGCGATCGACAGCACGATCATTATCATCAACCGTGAAATCGCCCGGAAGATGGAAGAGTTCGGCTACCTGGAGAACGGCGTTCGGGTCAAAGAATTCACCATTCCCACGATCGAAACGATCGAAGGCTGGATGGAAAATGGTGAATAGGACGATCGCGGAGCGGAGATCGCCGGTCGCGGAACGGGTTCCTCCGATCACGCAACCAAAAACCCCGTTTCAACGCTGGGTGAACAAAGAAGGCAGCGCATACGCCTTTCTTTCGATGTATGCGCTGGTTTTCATCGTGTTCATCGTCGTCCCGGTGCTGGTGGCCATTTTTCTCTCGTTTACCTTTTTCGACACGATCCAGTTGCCCGAATTCATCGGCTTGAAGAACTACATTGCCCTGCTGACGCAGGACGATATCTTCATGCGCTACGTCCTGCCCAACACGATCCAGTTCGCCGTGCTCGTGGGGCCGGGCGGCTATGTACTGTCGTTCTTTCTCGCCTGGATGCTGGCGCAGGTGCCGAAGGGAACGCGCACCGTGATGGCCCTGATCTTGTTTTCACCGTCCATGACCACCGGGGTCGCCATGGCCGTCGTCTGGAAGACGATCTTCAGCGGCGACCAGAACGGCTACCTGAACAGCTATCTGCTGGGGCTAAAACTCATCCAGGAGCCCATCCAATGGCTGCAGTCCCCGGACTACCTGATGACGATCATGATCGTCGTCACACTCTGGGGCAGCATGGGGGTCGGGTTCCTGGCGATGCTGGCGGGGATCCTCGAAGTCAACCCGGAACTCTACGAGGCAGGTAGCCTGGACGGGATCAGCAATCGCTTCCAGGAGATCATCCATATCACGATCCCTTCGATGAAGCCGCAGATGCTGTTCGGCGCCGTCATGGCGATCGTAGCCACCTTCCAGGCCGGGGCGATCGGGGTCACGCTTTCGGGAGCCAATCCGACCCCGCAGTACGCGGGGCAGCTGATCGTCAACCACGTCGAGGACTTCGGGTTCTTGCGGTATGAAATGGGTTATGCTGCGGCCGTCTCGGTGGTGCTGTTGCTGATGGTCCTGTTTTTCTCCCGGATCGCCAACCGCCTGTTTGGGAGCGAAGATTAATAGCCTGTCCAAAAATATGAGATCGGCGATTATGGGGGCGGATGTGACGGGCGCAGCCCGG
>DATKDL010000217.1:0-4169 GCA_035512695.1 Anaerolineales bacterium
GGTCCCCACCGCCCGGACGGTCCGGTAAGCCATCGCTTCCAGGTCCGCCGCCGGCAATGCGGCGTTCAGATCGAGCTCGGGCGCGGTCTGCCCGGCCAGCGCTGCCGCGTTGAAAGCCCGCCGTGTCTCCAGCCGGTCCAACTGCCAGAACCCCAACCGAATCATGACTCCACCGGCGGCCAGTACAAGGATTGTGGTCAGAATCCATTTCTTCATGAACATATCGAAGATCGATTATCGATTATCGATTTTCGATTTTCGATCCTCGATCGGTTTTACCGCCAGGCTATACAAAAAGATGATGATGGCCGTCGCCGGCGAGACATAGGCGATGGCGATCAAGCGGACGTTCGTGGTGGCCACCTCCCGGACGGTCAGGCCGAGGTAGCTGGACGGGCGGAACGAGCAGTCGTATTGGAAAACGTTGGCGCTCTCCATGACCAGGCGGGCCGAGGCGCCGGCCGGGATGAACAGCGGGCCGAGTTCGTGCGCGACGTCGTCATCGTTGTAAACCACGAGCGTATCGCCGACCACGAAATCCAGTTCGGCCGGGATGCCGGGCTCCTCGTGGCCCGCTGCGACCCGGACCGCGGCCCCGCTTGGGATTGTCAGCGCGATCTCCTCCGGGCGGCGCTCGAAGCGGCCCTTGATCGCATCGAACGCCAGCTCGCTGCCCAACCAGACGACCAGCACCGAACCCAGCAGGATCAGCAGGAACCGGCGAACGGCCGGGTGGATAATAGCATTTTCTGTGCGCATCTCCTCCTCACGTATCCTGCTGCGAGAGCAGGTGCTGCAGATCAGCTAGGATCGACTCCCGGCTCAGGCCATACGGGAACGTCCCCACCAGCCGTCCCTCCCGGTCGATCACGAAGATGCGGGAGGCATGCGCCACGTCGTAACCGGCGATGCCGGCGGCCGGCCCCTTGACCACGTTGACGGTGTAATCCGCATAGGCCCTTTCGAGCGCTTCCGCTGAACCGGTCAGACCGATAAATTCCGGGTGGAACAAGGCCAGGTAGCTGCGCATGCGCTCGGGCGTGTCGCGGGCCGGGTCGACGGTTACGAATACAAAGCGGACCTCGCCGGTTTGGTCTCCAAGCTGTTCGAACACGAACTGCATGTTCTTGAGAGTCCCCGGGCAGATGTCCGGGCAGTGGGTATAGCCGAAGAAGACGAGCACCAGCTTCCCCTGGAGTTCACTCAGCCGGAAACTGCCGCCGTTTGTTTCGGCCAACTCGATCTCCGGCGCCTGCGCGGGCGGGTCGATCCGCGACCAGGCCGGTGTATAGACGCGTCCGAACCGGTCCCAGCCCGTCACGATGACGACGATCAAAAGTGTCACACCTGCCAGTGTGAAAAAGGCTTTACGCATCCATCCGCCGATCCAGGAGGCCATCGCAGCGCCTCCCCGTCTCCCCCCCAGGACAATCCCGGCTCCCGGCGTTCGCACGGAGCTGGCGAAGATGGGGCCGGAAGAGCCGGGCGCCGCCCGGCTCTTCCGGTCCCATCTTCGCCAATCTCACTAATTTTTAGACCGGTCCCTAGCCACCGATCACGTTCGTCCCGATCAGGTACAGCGCCGGGTAAAAGAAGACCCAGACCACGTCGACGAAATGCCAGTAGATGGCGCAAGCTTCCACCGGGTAATGCCGTTCGGGAGTGTACAGACCCTTGCGGGCGTTCGAGGCGATCACCAGCAGGAAGATCAGCCCGGTCAGGACGTGGAACGCGTGGAAACCGGTCATCGTGAAGAACACGGTCCCGGCCACGCCCTCGCCGGCCGAGATGTGCTGCGCCGCAAGCGGCCATTCGACAAAGACTACCCCGATCAAGAACAGCGTACCGAGAAAGAGTGTCGCCACCACGTTCTGCAGGAAGGCGGGCTGGTCGCCGGCGCCGACGGCGATCTCGGCCCGGTTCATGAAGAAGCTGCTCAAGAGCAGGATCGCGGTCACGAGCAAGCCGAGCGACTGGCTCAGTTCCGGCCGTGAATCCGGCATCAGGTTGAAACGGACCAGCAGCAAACCGGCGAAGACGAACGCATCCGAGAAAAGGAACAGCCATAACCCCAGCCGGTTGTTGGCGCTTTTCTCCCGGTACTCTTTCAAGGAGACCTCATGCCCCATCGTTTCGGCGTGCCCGGCCATCAGTGCTCCTCTCCCCGGCCGAACAGCCGCGGCCAGTTCATGTAGTTGTAGATGATGAACAGCGCTTTGAGCAGAGCAAAAATGACCATAAACCCAAAGGCCCCGCCGTCGGAAGCGACGCCGAGATAGTATTCACCGATCGTCAGGATCACCAGCGCCCAGAATACGAGCCAGTTTACGCTGTAGTCGGCTTTTTTTGTTTTGGTTTCTTCTTCCATATGCTTGCTACTCCAACGGTTCAGAAAATTCGGTGGATGGGGGCCGCGCCCCCGGCACCTCAAATTTTCTGAGGTGTTCTGCCTCAGTCAGCGGCGGCGGCGCTTTCAAACCGCACATAGGTCGAGCCTTTCAGACCGTAATCATACGGCTCGCCGACCACCTCGAAAGGCGTTTCGTAGTTGTGCGCCGGCATGGGGGAAGCGACCATGAATTCCGGCGAGCGGGAGTGCCAGGGGTTGTCCGCCGCCTTTGCGCCGCGCCGCAGGCTGATCCAGGCGTTGACCAGGAACACGAGGATCGACAGCGCGATCGCATATCCCGCGATCGTGATCATGACGTGCAGGTCCGTTATATCCAGCGCAGCCTCATATTGGCCGATCCGCCGGCGCATCCCGTACAACCCGGTCAACATCTGTCCGATCGATTGGACATAGAAAGCCGGAAACATGATCCAGAAATGGATCTTCCCGAGCGTCTCGTTGTACATTTTCCCGGTCATCTTCGGCCACCAATAATAGATTGCGGCGAAAAGTGGGAAGATAAAACCGCCGAACATGGTGGCGTGGAAATGCCCGACCACCCAGTAGGTGTCATGCAGATACAGATCGGTGCTGACGGTGCCGTTGGGCGGACCGCTGATCCCGCCGAGCAGGAAAATGGTGATCGCGCCAAGGACGAACAGCATCGGGGTCGGGAAGGACAGCTTGCCGCGCCACATCGTCGCCACCCAGCTGAAGAACTTGACCCCGGTCGGGACCGCGACCAGTAGGGTGCTGTACATGAAAGGCACCCGCAGATAGGTCGACATTCCGGAGGCGAACATGTGGTGCGCCCAAACGAAGAACCCGATCAGGGCGATCCCCAGCGACGACATGGCGACGAACTTGTAGCCGAACAGCGGTTTCCGAGCGAACACCGGGAGCAGTTCCCCGATCACCCCCAGCCCCGGCAGGACGAAGACGTAGACGGCCGGGTGCGAGTAAAACCAGAACAGGTGCTGGAACAGGACCGGGTTGCCGCCCTCGGCCGCATTGAAAAAGTTCATCCCGAACAGCCGCTGGAACATGACCAGCTGGAACGAAAGCCCGATCAGCTGGGTGGCCGTGAACTGGATGATCGCCGTCGCAAGCGCCGCCCAGACGAAGATCGGCATCCTGAACAGGCTCATCCCCTTGGCCCGCATTTTCAGCACCGTCACGATCACGTTGATCCCACCGGTGATCGAGCTGAACCCGATCAGGTAGACCCCCAGGAAGAAGGTCTGGAAACCCAGCTTCTCCAGGCTGGAGCTGAGCGGTGGATAGGCCGTCCAGCCTGCATCGACCCCGCCCAGGAACAGGGTCGCCACCACCAGCACCGCTCCCGGGATGTTGATCCAGTAGGCGAAGGCGTTCAGCCGTGGGAAGGCCATGTCCCGCGCGCCGATCATCAGCGGGATGGTCAAGTTGCCGAAGCAGCCGATCATGATCGGCGTGATCGCCCAGAAGATCATGATGAGACCATGGTTGGTGAAGATGCTGTTGTAGGCGGCCGGCCCCATCACGCCGCCCGAGCGGCTGAAGAGCAGGTCGCCGACGAGCGGCACCTTCTCGCCCGGGTAGGCCCACTGCCAGCGGATGAGCATGGCCAAGAGGCCGCCGAACAGGAGGAAGAACATGCCGGTGTAGAGGAACTGCCTGGCGATGACCTTGTGGTCGGTCGAAAAGACCGATCGGAAGATGAAGCTCGAGGGGACCTCGTGGATCGCCTGCAAGTCGGTGGGGCCGGGAGCGGGGTGCGTGCTGTGAGCCGGGGTCGACA